>JAZNRM010000190.1:0-1731 GCA_045590695.1 Methanobrevibacter sp. | reverse complement strand
AATAAAAAAAATAGTAAAAAAGTTAAAGAAAAAATAGAAAGAAAAATAGAATTAAAAATAGAAAGAAAATAAAAAAATAGAAAAAAGTTGAAAAATAATGAAGATTATCTAATCTTCATCTTCCTCTTCTTTTCCAGTTTTGTCATTGAATTCAGTCATTTTCTGATTTAATGGAACTGAGAATTCATCTTCAATGCCTTGTCTGTAAATGGAGTTCATGGTACAGAATGGAATGACTCTTCCATCAGGCACTGCATAGTGAATAACACAGTCTTTTACCCTATCAGTGTCGAAGTTGAATGGGTCCATGAAATGCATACATGAAATGAGCAATGAATTTACGTGGAATTCACCTAAAGCATCATAAGATTGATCTTTAAAGATATCGAAAATGATTTTTTTCATATCCAATCCAGCTGGTGCTTCTTCTTCCTTGAAGATTTTATTAAAGTTTTTAGCAGCACTTGCGAAAATTCTGGACTTAATCGCAAATGAACCGGTTTCTAATTTTTCAGTATATTTGTTAAGGAATGCTAAGAACTTATCAATATCAATGAATCTTGTGATAGGAATGATCTTACCATCTTCAATAAATATGTAAGTAGCTGAACCACAGTGTTGGTGACAGTTCAAGGTTACTGGAGGTTCTTCATTTCTTAAAGCTCCGATGAATTCAGATACCGGTTGAACAGAGGTAGCTGAATAGAAATCATCTTTGGAGATTTGACCTTCAGTTTGTTCATCAACCAATTTCAAGAAGTCAGGAATAGTGATTCTTTGCTCTTCAACTTGGTCAGATGGAGTTCTTCCAGAGAAAGATACAGGTTGGAAATTGACACCATGAACGATATCAATGTTTTCAATAGCAAATCTGATAATGTCTCCGACTTGCTGGTCATTAACACCTTTTACAACGGTAGGTACAATTACAACACCTAAACCAGCTTGTCTACATTTTTCAATAGCTTCCAATTTAACATCCAATAGGTTTTTGCTTCTTGCTATTAAATAAGGCTCTTCAGTTACACCATCAAATTGCAAGTAAACAGTGTTTAATCCTGCATCTTTTAATTCTTGAGCATAACCTTCTTTTTTAGCTATTCTTATACCATTAGTAGCTATTTGAGTATGATTAAATCCTTCTTCCCTAGCCATTCTGATTAAATCAGGCAAATCCTTTCTTACAGTAGGTTCACCACCAGCATATTGAATAGCTGGAGCAGGAACAGGCTTTTCATTTCTTAAGTTCTTGAGCATTTGACGGATTTCATCTTGAGTAGGCTCGAATAATTTTTTGGAAGTTGCTGCATTTGCAAAACAGATAGGGCATTTTAAATTGCATCTGTTTGTTACATCAATTAATCCTAAAACTGTGTAAGATTCATGTTCTGAACAGATACCACAATTTGAAGGACATTTTGCAACTTTTTCCACCATAGGATTTTCTAAGTCTTGAGTGATTGAGTCAACTTGATCTATTCTGTTGTATAACTCTGCATCACTCCAATAAGTATTATTAAATTCCCCATGTTCCGGACATTCTTTTTTAATCCAGACTCTTCCGTCCTCTTCATAAACCTCAGCATCTAAAGGCTTGAGGCAAATAGGACATAAACTAGTTGTATTTTTAATATGCATCTTTTCACCACAATTGATTTTTAAATCTGTATAATCTGAATAAATGTAATTATGATATTGATCTTTATGATATATTCTTCATAAACAAAAAGT
>JAZNRM010000189.1:0-4544 GCA_045590695.1 Methanobrevibacter sp. | reverse complement strand
ATTACTATTTTTAAAGCATTTCACAGTAAATGTTTACTGCATTTTTAACCATTTCATCCTTGGATCTGTTGTAAGCATCTTCTAAATAGAATGAAACTTCAGTTCCTTCATAGAGGTAATCCTTATCTTCCTTGAATTCATAGGTTTTGAAATAGTAAGATGTGCCATTTGCCTTAATGAATCCTGCTTTTCCATCATCAAATACCTTGTCAATGACACCATATTGCCTTTCTTGACCAAAGTATTTCATGCTGATCCACATGTTTTCATATTCCTTGAATAAAGACTTGAAGTCTGTATTTTCCAAATCAAGACCATAGCTACTTAATAAATCCTTTAATTCTTCATCGATAGGCCATTCTTTAGCATTACGAATAACGTAATACATGTATTTATTCATTATTGCCTCATCTTCAAAGCCTTTGATTTCCAAGATGTCTCCAACTAAAGAGAATAGGTTAACTTTGCTTTCAATCTTTCCATCACGAGCTAATATTCCTTTAGCAGCCCATTTCAATGATTCATCGAATTCCTCTTTGAAGAAGTAATTTTCTGCCATATCCCTTGAGATGTACCAGTCCTGTTTGGTTTTGTAGATGTCCTTTAAGAAATCAATGGAATCATCATATTCTCCTAATTCCTTATAGGATTTAGCTATTCTCAATTTAAACCAAACGTCATTGTCATTGTTGAATTCTGGAATGGTAACCAATGCATCTTGACAATACTTGATTGTTTGATCGTATTTGTCAATTTCAAGCAATGCTTTAGTGGTTTGAAGATAGTAATTTTCCTTATTGGAATTCATAGTAAGTTCAGCATTTGGCTTGAATTGCTGATTACTTAATTTTTTAGGATCTAATTTAGATGCCCAACGCAATACATCCAAATACTTTTCATTTTCTGTATAGATTTTCATTAATCTGATTACAGCTAAAGTGTATGGGCATGGTTTTGCTGCTTTAGATGAGTCCTTTTGACTAACAAGACTAACTATTTTTTTAGCAGCCCCTTCGATTTCATCAATGAATTCATTATCCTTAACTTTTACAAAGTATAAATCCCAAGCATATTTATCCTTATCTCCTTGGCTTAATTCTCCATCAGCTTCCAATGCCAATTCATAATGCTCTAAGGATTCCGCATATTTCTTAACCTTATTGTATGCTCTTGCTTTTTCCAAATTTACTTCTACACTAGACATTGTTTTCCCCTTTATATGAATTATTTATTATCAGTTTAATTTTTCTATAAGTATAACATACTATAAAATCCGTTTTATATAAATATTTTTAATTTTCATAAAAAAGTGAAAAATAAATAATAAATTTAAAAAAAATAATTAAAAAAAGTAAAAAAAAGAATAGAATAATTATATAATTATTCCAATAATAATTTAAGCAAATTACAGCCTACCAATTCACCTAATGCACCGTCTTTAACGCTATCTTCATCATAGACCAAAACGTCATCCGCTTCATCTTTAGATGAATAGATTGCAATAGGAACTGGATCTCTTGTATGTGTACCAACATCTATTGGAGTTGGGTGATCAGGCAATACAGCTATTTTAAAGTCCTTGTATTCGTTTTCCAATACTTCAACCAATGGAGCGAGGATAAATTTATCAATGCTTTCAATGCCTTTAACCTTTTCTTTTAGGTTTTTAGCATGTCCTGCCTCATCTGGAGCTTCTACATGAACAAATACAATATCATTGTCCTTTAGTGCATTAACTGCATATTCCCCTTTTGCATTGTAATCTGTATCAAAGAATGCAGTCGCTCCTGGAACATCCAAATTAGTGCAACCGGAACATACACCTAAACCTTTAATCAAGTCTACACCAGTGATAACAGCTCCTTTAAGACCGTAAACATCTTCCATCTTTGGCATGTCTGGCATAGTTCCTTGACCCCAGAACCAAACCATATTGCAAGGTTCCTTGCCTTCTTCAATCCTTTTTTGGTTAACCGGATGGTTTTCTAATGCTTCTTTGGATTCTAACATGATTGCTTTTACTTCATCTGCAAAGGAATCAAATTGAATCTTGTCTTCAATAGTTTCTCCTACAAAGTCATGTGGAGGAACCATATCAAGTTTTGCTAACTTTTCAGCATTTTCCTTATCATTGTATACAAATAAATGTCTGTAGCTGACTCCAGGATAGAATTTTCCCTTGAAATCAGGGTATTTATCATTAAAGTATTCATTCAACGCTTCCATAAGCTCTGCAGCCTCTTCTGAAGAGATGTGTCCTGCATTTGAACTTGCCATCAAACCATCCCTTTCGGTAATGGTATTGCAACGGAATACAACATCTCCTTCTTTTGTTTCTACACCCATACTTGCAGCTTCAAGAGGTCCACGGCCAGTATAGTATTCCAATGGGTCGTAACCGAATATGCTCATATTAGCCACATCTGAGCCTGGAGGCAATGTTTCTGGCACATTTTGGATTAATCCAGTCCTTCCTTCTCTAGCGATCTTATCCAAAACAGGTTTATCAGCTATTTTAAGAGGAGTTTTTCCATCAATTTCCTCTATTGGATAATCACTTGCACCATCTTCAATAACAATAACATATTTCATTATAAAACTCCTTTATTCTTTAAAATGTTATCAAATAAGTATAATCTGTAATATCTAATACTTTTAAAAATTGAATTTAAAAAATTTATTAAAAAAAAGTAAAATAGAACAAATAATTATTTGTTCTTAATAATATTAATCAAGTCTGTAAGCATTGCAGAAGCGGTTTCCAAAGATCCTGCTCCTTTTCCCATTACAGTTATGTCATCTGCCAAATCGGTAGTTACATTTGCTAAGTTCAATGTTCCATCGATTGCAAATGGACTGTTTTTCTTAACAAGTCTTGGAGATACTTTCAATTGTTTTTCAGAAACTTCTCCAATCAATTTTACATAGTAACCTTCCTCTTTAGCAAGATTGATTGCATCTAAAGATACATCGGATATGCCTCTAACTTCAACATCAGCATAAGTTGCATCGATGCCTAAAACAGAATTAGCTAAAATAACCACTTTACATGCTGCATCAATACCTTCCACATCCTGTGTAGGGTCAGTTTCAGCAATACCTAATTGCTGAGCTTCTGCCAAGGTATTTTCATAACTCATTCCTTCAGTGGTCATTCTTGATAAAATATAATTGGTAGTACCGTTCAAGATACCTTTTATTGAACTGATTCCACAGCTTGCAAGGGTTTCCTGACATAAGTTGATGATTGGCATAGCTCCACCAACAGATGCTTCAAACTTGAAGTCTACACCTGCAGCTTCCTTAGCTTCAATCAATTCCTTATAGAACAATGCTAAATGTCCTTTGTTTGAGGTTACAACATCCTTTCCGTCAGCAAATGCCTTTAATGTCAATGATTTTGCTGGTTCAGCATCCTTGATGTTAGTTGGAGTCGCTTCAATCAAGATATCATAGTCAACTGCATCCAATACCTCAATGCCTGACTTGTCACTGCCGTATTCAGGAAAGTTTGCTAATTTTCCAGTCTCTTCTTTGGTTTTAAGGAGTAATTCTTCATCCAATCCATCTTGGCATATTGCAGATGTAGATGAGTCAGCAGCTGCTACAACTTTTAAAGTGATTCCGTATTTTTCATTTATCATATCCTTCTTTAAGGAGATAGCCTTTGCTACACCTTTACCTACAGCTCCAAAGCCCATTAAGATAAGTTTACATTCATCCATTTAAATTCCTCCTATACCTCATCAATAACCAAGAAGTCCTTCTCCTCAGCTATTTCCATAATCTTATTGTATGCTATATCTCTTTTGCCTAACTCAAGTTCAACAGTGATTAAAGCAGTTGATTTAAGTTCACCATCTAATTTCAATTGTAAATCACTAACAACAAGGCCATCAACAGCATTGATCTTATCTACAGTGTCCCTTAAATCTCTGTCGATAATATGGCCGTAGAGAATTGCACTTAACTTATCCTTTCTGACAGTGTCATCAACTTCAATGAGAGCTATGTTCATTTCCTTGAATCTGTCGATAACAGCCTGCAAGTTTTCTCTTTCACCTTCGATAGCTATTTGAATAGCAGCTTTACCTTCTTCTGCCTTGATTTCCCTTTTGTGAACAATTGTAACTACATTTGCTCCAAGTTCTCCTATTGGATTTAAGATAGAAACCAATTGTCCTGGAATATCCAATATTTCAAGAATTAAATTCATTCTCATAATATAATCCCCTTTTAGTCATTTACAATAATAATTATAAGTGTTTAACCAGTCCATTCTGCCTTTTTCACAACTACATTGCCGTCTTTGTCAGTTCTTGCGTTTCTGACGATTTTAGTTGAATCGTTTTGTTCTGATTCATCTTCACGGTTTAAGTTAAGGTTATCAGTAATGTAATAGGTTCCTTCCAATTCAGGAACTTTATCTAAGGTTTTTGAAAATTCCTCTAAGATCTTTTCTGCATCTTTTTCAATCGCCATTTAAATTCTCCTTGAAATTTTATTTAAAAATTGGTTATTTTAATTATAAAGGCCTAATTTGC
>JAZNRM010000188.1:0-2780 GCA_045590695.1 Methanobrevibacter sp. | reverse complement strand
ATTATCATCTTATAAAAAATTAATTACAAAAATAGTCATTAAAGGATGTAAATAGGATTCTTTAAAAGAACCCTATTAAGTGGAAAAATAGAGTCAAGCTCTATATAAAAATAAAATTTAAAAAATAGGCAAAAAACAATGCCTATGAAAATTAATTAATAATCAAATTAAACTTCAATAATCAATCAACAAAAACAAGTAGATTGAACTTATTGTTCAAATCTACGTCTGTCGATTAATTCTTGACGTTTACCTGCGTTCCAACCACCGTTTGCAGATTTAGCGTGACCTACTTGTTGTACGTAACCAGTAATTCTGTCATACCATTCTACATCAGCAGTTTCACCACAGGAAGGACATTTGTTGCTTAATCCTTTCATTAAGGTTTTACAGTGTAAACAGAAACTGAATGCTGAACTGTAAGCCCAGAAACCAATATCGGATTTTCTTGCAATCTTATTGGTTAAGCTCATTAATGCATCAGGATCAGAGTATGATTCACCCATGAATGCATGGAAGATGTGTCCACCAGGAGTTAAGCTGTGGTATTTACCTTCGATTTTAACTTTGTCTGCAAAGGAAATGTCACTGTTTACAGGTACATGTGAGGAGTTAGTGTAGTAGTTAGCTCCATTGTCACCTTGTAAGATTGCCTTATCTCCAAATTGCTCTTTATCTAATGTTGCAAATCTGTATGCAGTGGATTCTGCAGGAGTTTGCAATACAGACCATCTGAGTCCAGTTTCTTCTTGTAAGGATTTTGCTCTTGCATTGATGTATTCTAAACATTTGATACCGAATTTGTTTGCATCAGGGTTTTCGATACCTTCACCGAATAATGCAAGCAACATTTCATTAAGACCACAGAAACCAAAGGATAAGGTAGCGTTTTGGATTCTGTAATATGTTTCCCCATCAACTTTTTGATCTAAGAATGGTAAGATATCAAAGTTGTTTAAACAGTTAAGACCTTGGTTTCTTCTAATCATTAAGGTTTCAACAGCTAAATCCATATAGTTGTCTAAGTATTCGAATACATCGTTTTCATCTCTGGATTGGTATCCGATTCTTGGTAAGTTCAATGTTACGTAAGCTAAGTTACCGGTTCTTAAATAGTCTTGTTCCCAGTCACCGGTCCAGGTGTCTTGGAGACAGGTTCTGCATCCCATATAGTTAGCCATTTGACCTCTGTATTTAGGTAACATGTTTACGAAGTAGGATGAACCGTATTTTGCAGAAAGTTCGTGAACTAAACGTAAATCATCATCATAGTCACCTTTTAAGGTCTCTTCACGTAAAGTGTAAATTGTATTTGGGAATAAGTGAGGTTTACCTTCGGAATCTCCTTCAAGCAAGATTTCAGTGAATGCTCTTTGAATCATTCTGGTTTCATCTTCAAAGTCAGCGTAAGTTCCTACAACTTGTCCTTTTGGACCATATGCAGTTACATCTTGCAAGAATTTTGGAACTCCGAATTCTAATTGCATACTTGTAAATGGAACTTGGGAACCTCTTGCTGCATAAGCCATGTTTAAGTTGTAAACTAACATTTGAATGGATTGTTTTACTTCATCATAGCTTCTGCCGGTTGCAAATGGTGCAACAAATACGTTCCAGAGGGACATAGCTTGTCCACCAGACATGTTTTGCTGTGCTGCTAACATGATTTCTCCAGTATGGTTCATCAATGTTTCCATATGGGAAGGAGGTGCAGCAACTGAAGTGTGATCTCCAGTACCGTCAACTTTAAGACCATGTTTAATGAATGCTCTTATATCGTGTTGGAGACAGTTTAATGGTCTTCCAGCAAAGAATTCCAAGTCGTGAATGTGAATGTCACCAGACATGTGTGCATCAGCTAAGTGAGCTGGTAACATGTGTAAGAGAGCATATTGTTTCAATGCTTCATCAGCAACATACTTGTGAATGGATTCAGGGTTATGCATCATGTTTGCATTGTCTCTTGAACCGTTTTCAATTAAGGAAGTGATGTTGTAAACAGGGATACCTAAACGAGTGTATCTGCTTCTTAAATCTTCTAATCCGTATTCTACAAGTTTTGTGTTTACGATTTCCCTAATCATAGGAGCGGTAAGGTATTCGACATTGAGTTTTTTAAGTTCTTTCCAAACTTCAGTAGCAATTTCAAAAGCGGTTTCTTGGGAAGCACCAGTTTCTTCAACTAATGTACTTGCAATTTTTGCCATGTCGAATGGTTCAATTTTATCTCTGGAAGAACGTACTTTTAAAGTAGTTTTTGCTAAGTATTTGTTAGCTGCTTCAGAATCAACTTCTTCCAAGCATTCGTAAACAATCTTTTTGATCTCTTTAGTGCTGATTCCATCGTAAAGGTTTTCAACAACAGTTGAAACAATTCTTTCAGATTCAAAGTATGGAGCATCAACCATAACTAAAGACTTTAACAATTTCTCATAACTGAAAGCTTCACAAACACCGTTGTTTTTCTTAACGGTGATTTTAGCTCTTCTAATATCGTTTTCTACATTATCGACTTTTTCCACTTTAACACCTTCATTTAAAATAAAAATCAAATAATAAATAATTAAATTAATAATTATGTAATCATGAAAATTTAGATAAAACTTTCAAAGTGATTACTAATAATTATGTACTTACATGTATAATCTTCGTTAGAAATTATACGAAAGTTAGTAACTATACAAAAAGTTAGTTACTTCACGAAATAATATATGTAATAAGATGTATATAAATCATTCGTTTTAATACGAACAAATTATAATGCAACAATTGTGATGATG
>JAZNRM010000187.1:0-6034 GCA_045590695.1 Methanobrevibacter sp. | reverse complement strand
ATATGAATTCAAATCTCAAAAAGAGATAATATAAGAACCATTTTGTTTAATTTTAAAAATTAAAGTGATTTTTATGGATAAAAAAATTTTAGCAATTATTGCTGTAATTATTATAGCTCTCGTAGCTGTAGGTGCTTACTTTGCAACCAGCGGTGGCTCCGGTGATAATGTTGTAAGAATCGGTCACTTACCATCCGATCACGACACCGCACTTTTCGTTGCACAAGAAAAGAAAATGTTTGAAGATCAAGGTCTTACTGTTGAATTAACCCAATTTAACAATGGTGGAGACTTAATGACTGCTATGGCAAGTGGAGATATCGATATTGGTTATGCAGGTATCACTCCTGTAATGTCTTCCATTTCTCAAGGAGTTCCAGTAAAAGTTGTTTCCGGTGCTCAAATTGAAGGAAGTTCCATCGTTGCTAATAAAAACAGTGGAATCAACACTGTTGCTGACTTAAAAGGCAAAACTGTAGCAACCCCTGGTGAAGCAACCATTCAAAACATGCTTTTAACCTCTGCTTTAACTGATGCAGGCGTATCTACCAGTGATGTTGAATTCACTACCATGAAAGCTGCTCAAATGACTGACGCTTTAAAAGCTGGTCAAGTTGACGCAATGATCATTTGGGAACCATATGCTTCCATTGCTGTTAAAAACGGTGACGGTAAATTAGTTGAAACCAGTGGAGAAATCATTCCTGGCCACCCATGTTGTTGTGTTGTAGCAAGAGAAGACTTCATCAACAATCATCCTGATGAATTGCAAAAAGTCTTGAAAGCTCATGCAGATGCAACTGCATTCACTAATGAAAACCCTTCAGAAGCAGCTCAATGCTTACCTGAAGACATTGTTCCTGACCAAGAATTGCAAGCAGGTGTAATCAAAGACACCACTTTCATTTCCGGTTTAGACAGCAGTTACAAACAAAATGTAATGGACTTCATGGATCTTGAAGTAAAATTAGGTCTTTTACAAAAACCATTAACTCAAGACCAAATCTTCGCAGATTTATAAATTTATAAGACTTGCTCTTTTTGAGCAATTCTTATTTTCTATTTTTTTTAATTTTTTTTATTCATTTACATTTGACTTTTTTTAAATGCTAAATTATTTATATCATTGGATATTAATTATTAATATATGAAATAATATAATTCATTAATTAATTATCATTGATTTTTTCCTGATTTCTGATGATGATTGTTAGTTAATAAATTATATTAAAACAATTTAAGATAGTGATTTAATGGATATTAAGAAAGAATTATTACCATTTATCGTACCGGCAATACTTCTTATCATTTGGTATTTGCTTACTGATGGTTTGCATTTGATTCCATACTATATTTTACCAAGTCCTTTAAATGTATTCACTGCAGCTTGGACTTTATTAAGCAATGGAAAATTGTTAATGCATACTTCAAGCACTCTTGTAAAAGTATTTTCAGGTATTATCCTTGCATCAGCAGTTGCAATTCCTTTAGGAATAATTCTTGGATGGTATGAAACTTTAGATAGATTAAGTTCCTTGATCATTAGTATCTTAAGACCTATTCCACCTATTTCCTGGATTCCATTTTCCATTTTATGGTTCGGTATAGGATTATCCTCAGCAGTATTCGTTATCTTTATCGGTTGTGTATTCTCCGTGCTTGTATACACCATTGACGGTGTAAAGAGAACCGATAAGGTATTGATTGAAGCTGCTCAAACCTTAGGTGCTAACAATTGGAATATCTTGACTAAAATCGTGCTTCCTTCTGCATTGCCTTACATTGTCTCAGGGCTTAAGGTAGGTGTAAGTATTGCATTGATGTGTACCGTATCCGCTGAGATGATTGCTTCAAGCAGAGGATTAGGTTATATGATCTTGACTGCAAGTCAATTGTTCCAGCCAGGAACTGTTGTAGTTGGTATGATAATTATTGGTATAATCGGTATTTTATTTGATTATGGATTTAGAAAGGCACAAGATAGAATATTCTGGTAATTATAAGAGAAATGAGAGAAATTACCAGTTTCAGTTATTATTAAAAGGTGTTTATATTGGCAATTGATATAAAAAATGTTTCTAAATCATTTGTTACAAAAGATAAAGATTTCATGGCTTTAAAAGATGTGAATTTGCATGTTGATGATGGAGAGCTTATCTGTCTTTTAGGGCCTTCCGGTTGTGGAAAAACAACCCTTTTAAGAATGGTTGCAGGTTTGGAAGAACCTGATGAAGGTGAGATTTACGATAGAGGGGAACTTGTAGAAGGTCCTTCAAAGGAAAGAGGGTTCATTTTCCAACAGTATTCTTTATTCCCTTGGCTAAATGTTTTAGATAATGTAATGTTTGGATTAAACTTATCTGGTGAAAACAGTAAGGAAGAGAATCTTGCTGCTGCTGAAAGATATTTGGAAAGAGTTGGGTTGGCTGACTTTAAATACAGTTATCCTCATGAGCTTTCAGGTGGTATGAAGCAAAGGGTAGCTATTATCCGTTCCTTATTGAACCACACTCCTGTCTTGCTTATGGATGAACCGTTTTCAGCAGTTGACATGTTGAATAGGCATACCTTGCAGGAACAGTTGATTGGAGTTTGGAAAAGATTTGAGACCACTATTCTTTTCGTTACTCACGATGTTGATGAAGCGGTCTATTTGGCAGACAAGATTGTGATTATGGATAAAAGACCAGGTAGAATAAAAGACGTAGTAGAGGTTCCTCTTGAAAGACCTCGTCAAAGAGAATCAAGAGAGTTCTTGGATTTCCAAGATGAAGTTGAAAAGCTTTTAGGAGTCTGGGAACCCTAGAACTAACAATTTTATCACTTTTATAGTGATAATTCTTTTTTTATTTTTATTTAATTCTTTAAAAAGAGTTAGCTATTTTTATTTTTATTTTATAATACTTTTGAATTAAAATTAGGATTTAAAGTACCATATCTACCGTTTTTAACAGCTTCATAAATGAATTTGGTAGATTTTTCTATAGCTATTTTTAAATTATCCTCATCTTTGCTGTTTTTATCGTTATCGTTTAATAAAACAAGATTTGCACAAATTGCAGCAGATAAACTGCATCCAGTTCCATGTAAGTTTTCAGATTTGATTAGATCTTGATGTAAAGTACTTAATTCATCTTTTTCCTTATTGTAAATGATGTTTGTTCCACCCAGATGTCCACCAGTAATCATTACATTGCAGTATTCACCAATCTTATATGCTGCTTCCTTTGCATCTTCCACACTTTCAATTTTCATTCCTGATAGTTTTTCTGCTTCAGACACATTAGGAGTTACAAGAAGTGTTTTTTCAAGAAGATATTTTTTCAAAGCATCAGCTATTTCCATCTTCGCAAGTGCATCTCCTGCACTAGCTACCATCACTGGATCAACAACTATGCTTAAATCGTATTCGTCGACCTTTTTACTTACAAGTTGAATGATTTCCTTTGAGTATAATAGTCCTGTCTTTGAGTATTTGATAGCATACTCATCAAAAATAGAATCTATTTGTTCTGAGATATATGTAGTGCTAACAGGTTCAACAGAAAACACTTTTTTAGGGTTTTGTGCAGTAAGTGCAGTGACTGCAGCACATCCATGAACACCATGTGCAGCCATTGTTTTTATGTCTGTGCTTATACCTGCTCCTCCTGAAGGATCGAATCCTGCAATTGTTAGTCCTATCATGATATCACATAAGTATTATTCATTATCTCTAGTTACCTTAAGCCTTTCATGGCCATGACATGATTCCACTTTAATTCCAAGTGATTCCAAATACTTCTTGGTTTCTGTTCCATTTCCATGAAGCATAATCTCTCCAAGGTCTTCAGTTGTGTTTACATCAAGTGCCATATAGAATGAGTCGTGAACCAATGGAACCAGTTTCTTCTTTTCAGCCTCTTCAATGTGCTTTTTGAAACTGAATCCTCCAAATTTCATATCAATGGATAATGGCTTGATGATTAATGCATTTGTTCCTCCACCTTTAGATGGAACAATAATGAAATCAAGATTTTTAGCTTGATCAATTAGAAGCTTGATGTTTGTCTTTCCAATCAATGGAATGTCAGATGGTAAAATTATGACTTTTCTTGTTTTCTTTCTGCACCATTTCATGGCCTGTTTAATGGCTTTGTTTAAAGGGCCTTCATCACCATTTTTTGAAGTCTTTGATGGCTTGTGGTCCTCTTCAACAAGTGCAGTAAGTTCCAATTCCTCTGCATATGCCAAAACCTCTTCGTCTTTACTTATTATTATGATATCATCTACAATAGGCTTTAATGTGATTGCAATGTCCTTTAGCATTGCCTTTAAAAGATTCTTTCTCTCTTCAGGTGATAAGAAAGGAGATAATCTTGTTTTAGCATTTGCAAATTGATTCACTGGAATTATTGCATAAATCTTATCCATTTCCATTCCTCTATAATTCAATTTCTAATATGAAATAATTAAATATTATATCTAGTAAGTTTTAGCCATTAAAGCAAGGTGTTTAGCTGGTTTACCACAATGTGGACAGACCTTATCGGTTTCAATATCCTCTTCATTGATACCAAGGATATCCACTCCGGTTTCCTCTTCAATCGCTTTTCCACATTCCTCTTCTCCACACCAGTAGAACTTAACGACTTTTCCTTCATCTACAATGTCAGAGACGTTGTCAAGACTGTCTAATGTGACTATTTTCTCTTCCTGTTTAGCCCAGGAATTTGCTTTCATGCTTTCTTCAACTTCTATGAGCAATTCAGATACATTTTCTGCTACATCTTCATCTAAGCTGATTTCAATCTTTTCACCGGTATCTCTTCTTCCAATGATTGCAACATTGTTGTTTAAGTCTCTTGGACCTAATTCAAATCTGAGAGGAGTTCCTTTGAGTTCCCAATCAAAGAACTTTTTACCTGGTCTGATGTCTCTTGTATCCATTTGGACTCTTATTCCTTTAGCTTCCAATGCATCCTTTATTTCATTACATTTAGCCATCACTTCCTCTCCACCATCCTTGAAGATGATAGGGATGATAGTGATTTGCTTTGGAGAAATCTCTGGAGGCAATTGAAGACCTTTTTCATCTCCATGAGCTGCAATTGCTGCTGCAATTACCCTATCGGATATTCCATAACAGGTTTGGTAAGCGTATTCATGGTTTCCTTCCTTGTTTTCAAAGGTTATTTCAAAGGTATGTGCAAAGGTTTGGCCTAAGTTGTGAACAGTACCAATCTGCAAGGTCTTTCCATCAGGCATGATTGTATCGAATGCCATGGTGTATTCTGCACCAGGGAACTTGTCCCAAACAGGTCTTTTGCTGATTAGATAAGCGATTCCAAGTCCGTCAAAGAACTTTTTGTAGAGTTCGATACCGGTTTCAACCTGTTCTGCAGCCTCTTCAGCGCTTGAATGTACAGTGTGAGCTTCTGCAAATGTAGTGATTTCCCTTACCCTAATAAGAGGTCTTGTATGCTTGGTTTCATATCTGAAGGTGTTTACAACTTGATATTGCTTGATAGGAAGGTCAATGTGTGATCTCACCCATAATGCAAACATAGGATACATTGCAGTTTCACTGGTTGGTCTGATTGCAAGCTTTTCATTCAATTCTGTCTGACCACCATGGGTAACCCAATATACCTCATCTTCAAATCCCTTTACATGAATTCCCTCTTTTGCAAGTTCTGCTTCAGGAATGAGTAAAGGAAATAGGGTTTCGTCATGCTCTTTGTCCATCAAGTCTCTGAATATGTTTAAGGTTGCTCTTCTGATTTGAAATCCATAAGGACGCCATACAGCCATTCCCTTAATAGGATATCTTGAATCGGTTATATCTGCATTTTCTAAAATGTCATGGAACCATTCACTAAAATTTTCCACATTATCACCTAATTTTCATAAAATAATAAGTTTAATAAAATTTAATCCCCCTAAATGGGACAGAATTATATTTAATAATACTATTAATATGTTTTTAATTAATTATATAGTTTTTCAGTTTATGCATTTAAAACAAAACTTATTTAATTTATTGTAAACAAAT
>JAZNRM010000186.1:0-2898 GCA_045590695.1 Methanobrevibacter sp. | reverse complement strand
ATCTGATTTCAATTTTAATCAAAAATCAGGTGTTAATTTATCTAAAAAGTTTATATTGATGAATCCAAAGGAGATAAATGAATTTATTTCAAATAAATTAGATTTGGAGGATTTGATAAATAATAGTTATTCTCTAATGAACAAATTCTTTCCAGATTCCAAAATATATCTGGAATATGTGGTAGATCCGGAATATGATGATTTTGATTCTATTTTTGCATATATTGTTTTGAATGAGGGCAACTTCGAAACAAATTATCAGTTGTATAATGATTTGTTAAAGGAATTTGTTAAATTAAAAAGATTATATAGTGATGTTTATTCATGTTATTACATAGATACAAGTTGCAATGAGAATTTTTTAAGGTCTAAAATGAAATATTATGAAAGCTAAAGAGAGTAAAAATAAATCTAACGTATTAATGAAAAATAAGGATTAGGAAGAACAGGCAAGTATATAATGATTTATTAAAGGAATTCGTAAAATTGAAAAAATTATTTTCTAATGTTTATTTTTCTTATTATATTGATATAAAGCACAATGAAGAGTATTTGAAGTCTAAACAAGCATGATGCAGTATCTGAATAATATGTGGGAAATTATCTAAATTCTTGAAAAGGGACATGCTATTGTTTAATGATTAATCCAAATCACTTCATTAAAAGATTTATATAAAAAGGAAATATATATTTTATTAAATAGAAGTGATATCATGCTAAAATCAATTAAAATCAAAAACTTCAGATCACTAAAGAACTTCAATATGGAATTCAATAGTGGTCTGAATGTAATAATAGGGGAAAATGATGCAGGAAAGACATCACTTATAGATTCACTTAAAATTCTATTCAGTAAAAAGAAAATAGATGTAAATGATTTCAATGAAATAGAAAATCCTGTAACAATTGAGCTAGAGGATATTGACTACACCTATTTCATGGAATCAAAAGTCAGTGAAGACACACTTATTAACACTTATAAGATTAAACCTTCTATAGAAAAAGCTAATCAAATTAAAGAAGAGTTGGAAAGCGAAGAATTCAACAGTTTAGATGAAAATGACCAAAAGATTATTCTAAAGAAATATTCATCAATATTCAATATTACATTCAGATCTAATTCTAAAGTGGAAACATTAAAGGAAAATATAATCAAAGAGTTAGAAGAAGATGAATTCACAGAAGTAAAAACTCTAAATTATCCAATTAGCTTTTTAGGAAGCAGGGAATTTGAAAACATAGACTCATTCTTTGAAAACACCTTCTTTAAGGAGTTAAAAGAAGAGATATGGGACTATAAGATAGAAGGAAAGACAATCAATCAGCACATTGAAGATTACATAGATGAATTTAAGGACCAACAATTGAACAACGAAAATGCACAGGAACTGAACACCCAATTGAAAGAATTCCTTCCTGACTTCAAGGAAATAAACCCAATAGTTACAAGCGAACCTAAACTCAATCTAAAGATCAATGTAGAATTACTAAATAATAATAACCAGCAAATGCTCCTTGAAAAGATGGGAGACGGTACAAACAGGCGTACAACACTTGCCATTTTCAAGCATAAAAAGGACAAGAATGACCTTGTATATGTATTCGATGAGGTTGAAACTCACCTTCATATCAAGGCTCAATTGGATGTTTTAAGATTACTAAAAGATTTATCCAAGGAAGGAAAACAGATAATAATAACCACTCACTCTCCATTCTTAATCAATCAAGTCAATCTTGATGAAATTAAGTTAATCAGCTTAGATGCAGATAGAGGATCTCAAATCTTTGAGTTGGATAGCACAACTCAAACCCAGATAACATTGGCAAATCTTGGAATAATGAACATAGACCTCTTCTTTACAAGCAAGTTACTGATAGTGGAAGGTGAATCAGAGCTTAAGTTCATTCCAATAATGTATGAGAAATTGTATGGCTATCCAATCACCCAAAACTTCTTAAAGATTGTAAAGGCAGACGGCATAAAGGACATACCTAATTTCATACGCATAATAAAGAATTCATTTTCCAAAACGGATATCTTTGCATTAATGGACAATGATGCTGATGAAGAGACAAAGGAAAGGTTAAACAAATGGATTGAAAATGGAATGATTGAAAATTCAAATATCTTTGTCATTGGCCAAAAGGAGTTTGAAGACACTTTCCCAAATGATGTGCTCGCTCAGGCATTATCCAAATACATAAGCGATGAATGCGGATATGAAGTGAATATAGATGTTAAGGAAATACAGAAGATAAGAAAATCCAAGAAGTTTTCAAAGTCTTTAGGAGACATATTCTATAATATGACCTATAGGGGCTTCAGCAAACCCACATTTGCCCAGTACCTTGCTTTTTATGCTGAAGAAAAGGACATTGATGAGAAGTTTATCAGATTATTCAAATTGATTTCAGATTAGCTTCCTTTCCAATTTAATATAAAAACGTTTTTTTAGGATTATTATTGCATTAAGTTAAAAAATGTTTTGTTTAGGATTATTATTGCATTAAGTTAAAAAACGTATTGATGATGCTTTTTTTATGAGTTACTGATTAAAAACTAATTTATCCTATTTTTTGAAAACAGCCATTTCATGGAATAAATATGAATGCTAGTCAATCAGCTATTTTCATAATAGAGGATGATTACAGTTGAGAAAAAAATTATCTTTATTTTTTTAAGAAAAGTTTACCAATTAACTAAACATCCATATCTATTCAGAGTGAAGAAATTCTTCTTTTGAGAGGTTATTTGGATTTAAATTAAATGGTAGAATGTAATTGATTAACGAGTATTATGTAAAAGGGGGGAAAATTACATTCTACATATTTAATTTATATAATATAAGAGATGAAGAAGTATTATTTAGGATTTAATATGACTGAGCTTAAAATAAA
>JAZNRM010000185.1:0-3172 GCA_045590695.1 Methanobrevibacter sp. | reverse complement strand
TTTGAATAAAAATTCATTTTAAACCTCTATTTATATCATTGCTTTTTAATGATTCATGAAAATCAATAGTGATAAATATGGAAACAGAAATCCAAGATTCTGCTGAAAATATGCAAGAAATGGACTCATTTGACAGGAAACGCCACATCATTGGTGCCATTTTAGGACCATTATGTGCCATCATACTCTGGTTTCTCCCAATAAATGGACTTTCAGATCCCGCCCACCACCTGTTGGCAATAATGGCACTTGTATCCATTTGGTGGATAACCGAACCTATAGCCATCCCAGTCACATCCTTGCTTGGTCCCACACTCTGTGTCATGCTAGGTGTTGTGCCTATGGGAGAGGCCTTTGCAAACTTTGCAAATCCAATAATATTTCTGTTTATGGGTAGTTTCCTCATTGCAACAGCTATGATTGTAAATGGTCTTGACAAACGTATTGCTTACGGCATCATTTCGATGAAATGGGTAGGGGACTCCCCTCAGCGCATCTTCCTAGCCATAGGACTGGTATGTATGGTCTGTTCAAGTTGGGTTAGCAATACTGCTACAGCAGCTATGATGTTCCCGATTGCACTGGGACTTCTTGAAGCCATCAGGGAGATGATGGCTAAAAACGGTAAGGAAATAGACCTTTCCAATTATAAATATGCCACAGGGGTTATGCTGATGATAGCCTATGCCTGTTCCATTGGTGGTATCTTCACTCCAATAGGTACACCTTCCAACCTCATTATGATGGGACTCCTCGAGCAACTTGCACCTAACGCTCCTCATATATCATTCGTCCAATGGATGATATGGGGATTTGTTGCAATGATTGCATATTTCGTGTTAACTTATATCATATTATGGCGTATGTACCCATCAGAGGACAGACACATAAAAGGAGCAGAGACATACATCAGTGAACATGTAAAAGAGCTCGGTAAATGGACCAAAGCACAGAAAAATACATTATTTGCTTTCATCTTGACAGTTATTTTATGGATTACACCGGCGGTCTTGACTATCATTTACGGCCCTGATGCTGCAATTGTGAAAGCATTCAGCAGAATTTTCCCAGAGCACATAGTCGCTTTGGTTGGTGGATTGCTACTCTTTTTCCTGCCAGTGAACCTTAAGAAAGGAGAGATGACACTGAAATGGAAAGACGGTGTTGCAGGTATAGATTGGAGTACACTACTACTTTTCGGTGGTGGTTTGTCAATGGGAGCACTGATGTACACCACAGGCCTTTCCAACTGGATGGGTAGCTGTCTAAGCAGCATGATAGGATCCAATCCATCAGAGATTATCTTCATTGCGGTTTTCTGTGTTTTCACACTCTTGCTTACAGAGTTCACTTCAAACACAGCATCTACCAATCTTATTGGTCCGATTGCAATTACTACAGCTTTGTCACTAGGATTCAGCCCAATTCCTGTTGCTGTAGGTATTGCTCTATCTTCATCACTCGGATTTATGATGCCTGTCTCCACACCGCCTAATGCAATTGTCTACTCCTCTGGCTATGTCCCTATCACAAAGATGATCAAGACAGGAGCCATCATAGATTTAATAGGAATCGTGATTATAACTATTCCAGTAGTGCTTGTGGTTGTTGGAGCTGTTATGGGACTATAAGGAAGTAAGATTAAAATCGCAAAAAATTAGTTTAGTTAAGTTCATTAAAATTTAAATTTACTAAACTTTATAAATGGATATTATAAATGATCTGTAGAATATTTTAATAAAACATGAGCACTGAAGTTGGATTTGAAATCTCAGATAAACAACCTATAATCTACCCCTTAAATTGTTATACAAAACATAAATCATGGAAACATAAAAGATTTTGGAAAAACAGTGAAAAAAAATGATTTCCTACTGTGTTTGTTGAAGAAATTATTGTACTTATTCCTTTCCGTTCATCTTCAACAATCATAGTGGAAAATTAGAAAAAAATTCTGAAAAAATTTATAATTTTTCATTAATTTCTTTAAGTAAAGAAATAATAGTATCATTTTGTTCAATTAACATATCTAATTTTACAGACTGTGAAGCCATAAAACGCCCATTCACCTTTTCAAGCCTACTAACACCATCTGTCACATAAGCTTTATATACTTTATCCGCTAATTTAGCCTCAAGTTGAAAATCAGATTTCTTATTATCAATATATCTTATACGACTCAAAGTATAATTCATATAATTATGAACACTCTCATAATCACCATCTTTACCAATAGCCACAAGTTTATTTTTTAAATTTTTTATACCTGAACTACCTAATGTATCTTTTAATTCATCTTTATTATTATTTATTAATTCTTCAGCCAAATCTTCTTCCGCAGAGCGTTTACTTAATAAAGCCATATTAACACCCCAAAAAATAAAAAAAGTGTGGATGATTAATCCACAACAGAAACAACACCATATGCTGCAGTAGTACTTTCTTCTTTAGTAACTTTGCCATCTTTAATAATTTGAACAGTCAAGTCTCCACTATCTCCTCCTTGTTTTTGGATAGTTGCACTAACCATATCCCAAGAGTCACCGTCTAAATCAATAGTTTGACTACCTGATCCATCAATAGATTTTGAACTACCACCTACAAGAACGGAACCAGCCCAAGACCCATCAGTAGTTATTTTTAGTTGTAATGCAGGAGTATCTTCAACAGTTCCTGATGAAGAAGTATCAGAACTTGTATTTTTATCAGTTGAACCAAAACCTCCAACAACCGCAAAGATTATTAACAAAACACAACAAACTCCAACAACAGATAAAATTTTTTTACCTGTGCTCCATTCTTTAAATGTGTCTAAAAAACTCATTTTATTAAACCTCACAAATTTAAATATATAAAAAATTTTATTGCCTTGACAATAATGCCTAAACCTAAACCCCCTAACAAACCTGTAATTAACCTTAGATTATTATTACTCTCTCTTAACTCAAAAAGTTGTGTAGTTCCATCTATAGCTGAAGGAACTAATAAAATAACCGCAAAAGTTAATAAGTAAATATCATAGTTAATAAAATAAAAGTAAGCATATATGAAATAGGAAATTAAACTAATATAAAATCCAGTACATCGCGCACATACTGGAAATTGATGTCCTTTAAAAAAAAAGCTTCTTTCAGGTTTTCTATGACAAATAAGTTTAGTATAATCCATTATT
>JAZNRM010000184.1:0-5706 GCA_045590695.1 Methanobrevibacter sp. | reverse complement strand
ACTTTTTTAGACTCATCCATATTCTTTTCACCATCAATAATGCCTCTATAGATTTTTCCAATATTGTTGATGTAGTCTAAGGATTTCCATCTTACATCTATTGAAAAGCTGGAGATTCCTATTGATTTCAAGTAATCAATTTCATCAATCAAGCAAAGCTCTTCGCAGTTCAATATGATTAAAGTATCCTCATTCAAATTGGTTTTAATTGGATAATACTGGTCTCTTCTGTTTTTGAGATAGTATTCATTAGTGTCAATGTAATATTCGCTTTCCTTGAAGTCCTTGTTAAGTTTTCTTTGCTTTTGATTGTACTTATTGATGAGTTTCAATTGCTTTTTGGAAACCAGTTCCTTCCTTGTCACCATTGATTCTATATTTCCATGAACAAGCAATTCCATTTCAGGAAGTTCGGTGTCTTTTGATAGTTCCTTATAGTAATCTTCCATCAGATCCTTAATGTTTTTCTTATATATCTCAGGAGATATGGATAAGGTTTTATAATTATTCAACTCCAATACGGTTTCTATATTATATGCATTTATTGGATAATTTCCATAAAGTTCCACATCAAACTTGTCTTTTAATGAATCGTCCAATCCAATTATACTGGTCATAATGTCAATGTGCAGATTCATCTTTTTAAGAATTCCCATAATCTTAATTATGGATTCCTTAGATTGCTTGTGTGCAATGTCTGGAAGTTTCCAAATTAGTTTATAATCTTGATCTTTAGAGATTTCAATAGCTTCTTTCAGGAAATTGACACAGTAGCTTATGTTCAATTCATGTTCCTGAAGTGATTTGTTTTCGATTATCTCTTGGTTTATCTCTTCAAAGTCCTTGTTTGGAGGAATTTCCAAATATATTCTATTAAAAACAGATTCTTTCTCTTTGTTCAGTTTCTTTAGGATTTCCAAGCTATTGATATATGCTGATAAGTTATATTCATTATCTATGCTTTCAACTTTTGATTTCAAATCAATTCTTTTTCTTAAATCCTCATTTAGACTTTTAATGTTTTCTTCAGCTATTTTCACATCTTCCTCTTTTGGCTTGTAGCTTGCTATTATTTCCTCTTCAAGCTTATTGAAGAATCTTCTTCTAAGCTCATTGATTTCACTTATTGGGCTGAATAAGCTTTTATTGTTGTTTATTGTAATCTTTTCAATGTAATAAGGCAAGTCTCCAATCTTCATCAATTGCTTTTTGATTGTCTCATTGGATATTGGCTTCTTGATTGCTTCTTCCCAAGGATTTTCCCCTTTGACCTTTAAGGTGATTACCTTACCGTCATCCAATTTTAAATTGCCCTTTAAATGAGGATAATTGTCGCTGTCTATTCTAAAGTAAAGTTCCAACAATGATTTCTTGATGTAATGGTTCTCCTTCTTATGATGGAGGTCCTTTACTTCATTCAAAAGTGAGTTTTTCTTGGTCAGATAAACCTTTGAACTTTTTGGAAGTGGGAAATTAAGTCTTCTGTTTTCTCTGACTCTTTTTATGACTAAGAGTTTTCCTTCAATGTCCTTGTCCTTTTCCCTTTTTCTCCAATGCTTGTCTTTTGAGTCCTTTAAAACAGGTTTTGATGAAATGTCAAATCCATAGGTTTGTATGAATCCTTCACTATGATTATCTTGATTAATTTCCTTTTTGGCTCTTTTTTCTTTCCTTTTAGCTCTTTTATCTTGTTTTGACTTTAATCTTTTATTGTCTTTAGAGTTATTTTCTGCGTTATTTTGATTATTGTCATTTTCCAAATTAGGATTGGTTTCAATTAGTATTCCATCTCCCTTTTCTGGAATGTGAATGAGATTATCCTTAAGTAAAATATGAATCTCTTCAGTTTGAGGATTGTATCTATGAATCTTTCCAATGTACAATCCTTGATGTCCTGGCTTTTTCCTGTTCATTATCATAGGATTGTTTTTAGGAATGAGATGGCCGGTTGTGAACTCTCTATTGAAGACCAATTCAAGTTCTTCAAGGGATTCGAGGTTTTGCAGTTTCTGCTCTTGTTTCAGTTTTGCAATGTTTTCCTTTTCCAGTGCCTTTTTCAAGTCAGTGCTTCTTCCCTTTTTGCCCTTGCTTTTTCTTTCTAATTCCTTGATGTTTCTGTTCAATGCTTGGCTTGTTTTGTCATATCTTAACTTATTGAGTCTTTTTCTATAGTTTTTGACAACAGTTGCAACATAATCATTGCTTCTCATTCTACCTTCTATCTTTATGCTGTCAACTTCAAGACTCGCTATTTCATCAAGATGCTCAAACAAGGATAAGTCTCTCGGTGATAAAAGGTAATCTCCTTCATTTTTAGGATTGATTTTCTTGCCTTTGTTGATGTTCAATTCATATTTTTCCCTGCAAGGTTGAGCGCAAGTTCCTCTGTTACCACTTCTTCCCCCTTGCATTGAAGATAAAAGACAATGTCCTGAATAGCTGTAGCATAATGCTCCATGAGCGAATATTTCTATTTCAATTCCAAGTGAATGTGCATAGTCAATGATTTCTTTAAGTTCATTCATTTCGGTTTCTCTTGGAAGAACAACTCTTTTTATATTATGTTCTGATGCCCATTTGATTCCTTCAATGTTGTGGAGATTCATTTGGGTAGAGGCATGAATAGGTAGTTCAGGAATGTTTTCATTGATAATTTTGACAAGACCGACATCTTGAATGAGCACTGCATCAACACCTATCTTATATAATTCCAAAAGGTAATTTGATACTTTTTCCAATTCACCTTCCTTGATTAGGATATTGACTGTAACATAAACCTTTACATTATGCAAGTGAGCATATTTGACTGCCTCTCTTATTTCTGGTACTGTGAAGTTTTCTGCAAATTTCCTTGCTCCGAAGTTCTCCCCAGAGAGATAAATGGAATTTGCACCAGATAATATTGCAAGCTTCAAATGCTCTGCAGATCCTACAGGTGCCAATAATTCAGGTAATTTCATTGTTTTTCCTCGATTATTAATTTAACAAGACTTTTCATGTATTCTTCCATTAATGAAGTTTCCTTTATTCAATCTTGATAATGTAATGTTCTTTATCTGTTCTTTAAGTAAGTTTAAGTCGTAAGTGTTGTCCTCTTTCAATGCCTGTGAGTAAAGTGAGACAATAGTTGAGCTGTATTGTGGAGAGGAGAATCTGCAATCGATTATGCAGGAGTTAACTCCAGTGTCCTTAATCAGTTCCACTTCATCAATTAGGCATAAGCAGTCCTTGTTGATGAAATGGCTATGCCTATTGTAATCGAAAACAACCTTATATTTGAATTTCTTACGCTTTTGGTCTTCCAATATTGCATAATCTGAAGAATCCTTGATTATGAAATCTTTTCCATCATTAAGGTTTGAAAAGTCATCCTTACTGCTCATTACTTCAAGGTTTCCTTGAATGATGATGTTTAAGTCTACATCCTCATCACCCTTGAGGAATTGGTATTTGGAAACCAATTCCTTGATTTCTGCATGTGACAATTCAGAAGATAGGATTATGCTTTTAAATCCAGCATCAGATAAGTTCTTGACATTATAGCTATTCCAGACATTTAGGTTATGATTTCCATAAACTTTGTTCTTAAAGCTTTTAGCTATTCCTGGAGTGTCATACATAATTGGAATTCTGATATTCTCTTCTTCCAGTTCATCAATGATTTTGCTGATTCTTTCTATTTCCTCATCGCTTATGAATGATGATAAGACCAATACCAATTTGTCATCCACATTTTCCTTGCCTTTATAAACGATGGAATATGCTTCTTTGAGCAATCCCTTGATGTTTTCAAAGTATTCCTCTTGACTTTTGTATGAAAAGGACGGATCAAAGAAATACTTGTGGATTGGCAATTTGGAAGTCATCTTTAAAAGTTCCAAATTGTCTGCAAATATTGAAAGATTCAATTTTTCATTTCTAACTGGAATGTCAGTATAAGTTTTGTATTCCTTTACAAATTGACTAATAAGTTTGTTTGTTTTCCTGATTTCCTTTTTATCAGGTTTATAATAGTCCAATAATAATTCAGTAGCCTTATCCAGTACTTGGCGTCTAATCTTATTAAGCTTTCCAATTGGCACAAAGCTGTTTTCAGGCATTCCATTTATGGTTAAGTTCCTTATGTAAAATGATGTTGAGCCTGTCTTGAGCATTTGCTTTTCAATGTCTTCAATGCTGACTGGTCTTTTTTGAGCAGGTTCGAATTTGGTTTCTGAAATGTATCTGAAACTGAATTCCTCTTCCTTGTTTTCGTTGTTAATTCCCTTTTCAATAATCTTGAATTTAGCATTGATATTAAGTCTTAGGTCTTCTGTCCATTTGATATCCAAGTCCAATGGAATGCTTTGCTTTATTGTTTCGTTTTTGAATTTCTTGAGATTGTCATGAGTGGATTTGGAATAACTTAGGAGAACCTGGTCACCTTCACGGACATTTCTTGTTGTTTCAAGCTTTATGTATGCATCGGTTTGTTCCTTGATGTTATCGATGTAGATTCCTTTGATTTTGTCCTTGTATTTGAATCCGATTCCGTCACCGATGTCAAGGTTTATCTTGAACTCCTCGTTTTCCTTAGCTATTGTGATTAAATCCCCTTTCTTTTCTATGATTTTACCGATGTAAACTCCTTCGTGGCCAGAACTTTCTCTTCCTAAGACTTGTCCTGGCTTTTGATTGAGGATATAACCGTCAGTAAATTGCCTATTGAATACAAGACTCAAATCCTTTTCATAATCTCCTTCATCACCGTCAATAAGATGTCTGTATGCATTTGTGATTGTTCCCACATAATCTGCAGATTTCATTCTTCCTTCAAGTTTTAGTGAAAAGACTCCTGCATCCTCTATTTTATCCAATCCTTTGTAGACTGCAAGATCGTGAGTTGACAATAGGTATCCGTTTCCAACATTGTAGTTTTTGTATTTCAATTTGTATTGCTTACGGCAAGGCTGTGCACATGCTCCTCTGTTTCCACTACGTCCGCTGTTGTATGATGAGATGTAACAGTTTCCACTGAAACAGTAACATAAAGCTCCATGTCCAAAGACTTCAAGTTCCATATTTATGTTGGATTCCTGCAATTTCTTTGATATTTCAGTTATTTTATCAACGCTTATTTCACGTGGGAAGACTATCCGGGAGATATTGTTTTCAACAGCCCATAAAATACAATCATAATCACTTAATGTCATTTGTGTGGAAGCATGGACTTCAAGTCCCGGAATAAGGTTTTTAATGAGTTCTATGATTCCTAAGTCCTGTACAATAACCGCATCAACGCCTATTTTGTATAAGTAGAACAAGTATTTGACAACATCTACAACTTCAAAATTGTTTATCAAGGTGTTTACGGTTACATGTATTTTTGCTCCGTTCAAGTGAGCATATTCCACACTTTTTTCTATCTCTTCCAGAGTGAAGTTTTTGGCAAATGCCCTTGCTCCAAACCTTTCTCCAGATATGTATACTGCATCAGCTCCTGCATTGATTGCTGTGACTAGTATGTCATAGTCTCCTGCAGGTGCCAATAATTCAGGTAATGTCATTAAGTAATCTCCTATAATTTTGATTGTTTTTATGATTGTATTTTTTATTGATTAGTTTAATTTGATAATATTTTATTTAAAATAATCTAACTATTAATAAATTTGTTAATTTTATTATATACATATTTTTAATATTATAATGATTATTGATAATTATATT
>JAZNRM010000183.1:0-26420 GCA_045590695.1 Methanobrevibacter sp. | reverse complement strand
CTCAATAGACAACATAATAAACGATTCCTCAAATTTTAATTAAAAATATTATTTTATTATAATAATCCCACAAAACATCTTTAAATTGGGATTATTTCATATTATTTATTAATATATATTTCACTTATTATAAAATTTTTTATTGAATGAAAATCATGTGAAAATAATGAATTTTAAAAATTTCATTAAAATATTAAATTAAATTATGGAAAATAAGTAAAAATTTCTTTAAATTATTAAATTAAATTATGTAAAATAAGTAAAAATTCAGAAAAAATTAATAAAAATTATATATTGAGAAAATATAAATATATTATATTAAAATTAAGATAAGGTGAAACCGTGGAAAAGCCACAATTAGTGAATTTTATAGCTAAAGTTCTTGAAGATTCTGGCTTTAAAGTTTATAAAAATTTTAAGACATCCCAACAGGTTGTAGACATATATGCAATCCTTCAAACATCCATGGGGGATTTTGGTTTAGTGGTTGCATGTAAGAACTACGATAAGGACTGGGAAGTTGGAATCGATGTTTTAAAGGAAATGGAAGTTATCGGTAAAAAACTTAGAGCCTCCAAAGTAGCTGTTGTAACCAGTTCCGGTTTTTCATCTCAAGCAAAAAGATATGCTGAAGAGAGAAAGATCAAACTGATCGATAGAAACAACCTTGTCACTTTAGCTAAAAAATATTCAAACAAAAACAAAGAAACAAAACCGAGATTAGACCGTAGATCAGACAGATTAACAGATATTGATAGCGATTCATTCTATCATAGGGATGTTAACAGAGATTATATTGACAACACATCCAATTATAGGGATTATGATGATGACAGGTCATATAACAGGCTTCAAGGTGCCTATGAAGGTTATGAGGAATTCTCTGAAGACATGGAATATTATGAGGATGAAGTCGGCGGATTGGAATTAAGTCATTACAGTGAATATGACGATGACCTTTACCGTGCTGAGTTCTTAAATAAAACTCCAAGAGACAACTATTCAGGACCAACTGGCACATTATTTGCAAGTCGTCACCAACAAGCTCCTAAAAGAAGAAGAGCACCTTCCCTTTCAGGAAACAGAAGACCTGCCTCACTTAGCCAAAGAAGCAATAGGCCTACCAGCAATCATAGCTTCTTCTCATCTTCTGATAATGCTTTAAGCAATTATGGAGGACGTGTTCCTCAAAAGCCAAGCAAGCCTTGGGGCGAGATCTTAAAGCCTATATTGGCTAATCCTATAGCATCTGTTGCTGTGGTGGTCCTTATTTCATACCTAATTGGATTTATCCTTGGAAAAATAATAAAGGTTCCTACAGGATACTTAGGTATTGCTGAACTTATAATAGCATTGATATTGTCATATGGAATTGTGCTGTATTCAGATAAGGATGCAGATGTTTTAGTAAAAGGAACAATCGTGTTCTTTATTTCATTAGTAATAATCATGATATTGATTGTTGCTTTCTAGATTAGTGCTTTTCACAAAGCGTTTCAACCAAATCTTAATTTAATTTTTTAAACCACCATTTTCTTTTTTTTTAAATTCCACTTTCTATTTTTTTATTTTAATTTTTGAAATTCTATTTTTTTATAAAATGAGATTTTTTCAATGAAATTCTAACAAGGATTAATGGATAAAAATAGCTATATTGAAAAATAGTTATGTGAAAAAAATTAAAAAACAATAAAAAAAAGTTGAGAAGTGGTTCCGACGAGATTCGAACTCGTGATCCTCTCGTTGTAAGCGAGATATCATACCCCTAGACCACGGAACCATACTACATAATAAATATTGTTAACATCTTATTTAAAACTTTCGATGGGAAAGATTTAAAATAAAAATCCTTTTTTGAATTTAAAAAAAATAAGCGAAAAATGAATGAAATGCAAAAATATCTGATGAAGAATCTTTTAAATAAGCAATATATTTAAAATATAAAAAATAAATAATTAATAAAGGAATTATTTTTAAAAAACTTTTAATCAAGCCCAAGTGCTGATTAAATAAAACAATTCTTAAAACTAACTACATTGACATGAAAATTTGACATTAAAATTAATACTTTTAAAAAGACAAAAGGTGAAAATATGGCATTTGATGAAAATTTAAAAGTTTGGATGGACGGAGAATTTGTAGCATTGAAAGATGCTAAAATCAGCGTTCTCGCTCACGTAGTCCACTATGGAAGTGCAGTATTCGAAGGTATAAGATGTTATGAAACTGAAAATGGACCTGCTGTATTCCGTTTAAAAGAACACGTACAAAGATTATTTGATTCCGCTAAAATTTACAAAATGGACATTCCATTTACTCAAGAGGAAATCTGTGATGCAATCATAGAAACCATTAAGGAAAACAACTTAAAAGGCTGTTACATCAGACCAATCACTTTCAGAGGATTTGGTGAATTAGGTGTAAACCCATTAAACTGTCCTGTAAACACCACCATTGCTGTATGGGAATGGGGAGCATACATTGGAGAAGAGGAAATGGAACAAGGTGCAAACATCGGTATTTCCACTTGGAGAAAACCAGCACCAGGAACATTGCCTGTTCTTGCAAAAGCCGCTGCTAACTACATGAACTCCCAGCTTGCAAACTTGGAAGCAGGAGAGCACGGTTACGATGAAGCTATCCAATTAGATTATCATGGACATGTTGCAGAAGGTAGTGGAGAAAACATTTTCATCGTAGAAAATGGTAAAATCATCACTCCTGATTTAGGTTCTTCCATCCTTAGAGGAATTACCAGAGACAGTATCATGACCATTGCAAAAGACTTAGGATATGAAGTTTCTGAAGAAACCATCTCAAGAGAAAGATTATACTTAGCTGACGAAGTCTTCTTCACTGGAAGTGCAGCAGAAGTTACTCCAATCCGTGCAATCGACAACAGACAAATCGGTATCGGATCCAGAGGCCCTGTAACCAAAGAATTGCAAGAAAAATACTTCGATGCAGTATATGGAAGATCTGAAGACATTCATAATTGGTTAACTTATGTCGAATAGACATGAGTTAATTAAATTTTTTTTTAAATCTTTTTAAAACTTAACTAATTTAAAATTCTTATAAAAAAATAAACGAGTTGAAATAATGGACATTATACAAGCAATAATCATTGGACTTGTCCAAGGATTAACTGAATTTCTACCGGTAAGCAGTTCTGCTCATTTGATCTTTGCTCAACAGGCATTAGGTGTTGCTGATGTAGGGCTCGCTTTTGATGTATTATTACATGTAGGAACTCTTGTAGCAGTTATCGTATATTTCTTTAATGATATTGTAAACATGATTAAAGGATTCCTTTTAAGTCTTGTTGATTTGAAGGATGGAAACTTCATAGGTGAACTCAAAAAGGACCCTTATAAGAAATTGGCTTGGCTTACAATATTGGCCACTATCCCTATAGGTATTGTAGGAGTCTTATTTAACGATATCGTTGAATCAATGTTTATGGGATTGACCGTACCTGCATTCCTATTATTAATAACTGGTTGTCTTTTATATGTATCTCAAAGAATGAATAGCGGTAGAATAGATGTTAGAAACATAAGCCTTAAAGAAGCTCTTATCATGGGATGCGGACAGGCATTAGCTATTTTGCCAGGGCTTTCCCGTTCAGGAACTACAATAGCTGCAGGATTGTTTGCAGGATTGGATAAGGAATTTGCTGCTAAATTCAGTTTCATCTTATCAATTCCAGCAATCTTAGGTGCAGCGGTTTTCCAACTTAAGGATTTAAGCGGAGGAAGCATCGAAATAGGAGCATGCATTGCAGGATTTATTGTTGCAGCTATTTCAGGATACTTGGCTATAAGTTTCTTGCTTAAGATCGTTAGAGAAAAAAGCTTGGACATATTCGCTTACTACTGTTGGATTGTAGGAATTATCGTGTTGGTTGGTAGTTTAATACTCTAACCAGCTTAAAAAAAAAAAAAGTTTAGAGAAATTTCTCTAAATTTTACTATTTTTATTTTTTTTATCAAAAAACTTATTCATAAAACTCATTTTAATAGCTATTTTTAATTTTCTATTGTAGAAAAAATTTTTGATAAAAAAAGGAAAAATAATAAGTTTTTCAATAAAAATAAAATTTAAAACTCTTTTTTAAAAAAAATTAAAATCAAAAAATAAAGAAAAAAATAGTTTAAAAAAAATATATTGTATACAATTTGTATACAATTAAAGCTCAACTTTTATACCCATGATTTCTCTTTTTCCATGAGCAATATCCCTTGCTATTTGAGCTGCACCAATAGCTCCGGATTCACTTGAAATGATCTTGGTTGGGTACTTGTTCTTGAAGTACTTGTTCAACTCTTTTTCAAAATCTACAGGATCTTTCATTGAACCCATAGAGCCTGTAAGAACAATTCCTTCAATCTCATTTTTGCTCACTGCAATCAATCCTGCAATTTCCATAACTACAGTCATTATCATGGTGTCAATAGCAAGCTTTGCTTTCTCATCACCATTTCTATAATTCTCTAATAGGTCATCCTTCATGAAAGCGACCTTATCATCAATATTTGCTATCTTCACTGCACCTGCATGAGAGAAACATTCGTTAGCTGTTCTTTTACCCTCATCAATATCCCTAATCATTTCCAAGTCAAGAGGTCCATGAACAACTCCCATTGCACCGCAACAAGCATCAATTGCTCCCTTGATTATTCCATCCTCAACAAGCAAGTCGACACTGTTGGAACTGATGTCTGCAACAATCATGTTTTCCCAATTGGTTTCAAGATAAGCGTTATAGACAATGCTTATTTTTTCAGGGCTTGCATGATGGGAATATGCTGCTCTAAACAATGGGTCAAGCCACTCGCAATTCTTATGGATTCCTGGAATCATCAAAACAGGCAAATTGGCATTTTCAATTTCTGAATACACTGATGTTCCACCACCAGTTACCTTACCTGCACCTCCAATTGAAAGAATCCCTCTGTTTTCAACCCTTTCCATTGGAAGAATTGTGCTGATTCCATCCCCCATTGCATAAGTGATAATCATTAATTCAATATCATCCAAATCTACACGCTTGGACAATTCTTCAATAGCTGACACTTTTCCAGCCTTACTATCTTCACGGGATATCTTAAAAACATCAAGAACTTCTGTATCATTCATTATAGCAAATGAAATACCGGTAGTTCCATGATCCATACCTACATATACCATTTTAATCACAAAAAATTTTTATAAATATTAAAAAATATTTTTAAACTTTGAAATAATAATAGATTAATCTTAATAAATGTACATATATTTGACATAGTTTAAAAACTTTTATATAAATATTTAAAAGAAGTAGGAAGTTTTAAAAAGTTTGAAAACAAGCAAAAATAGATAATAAAAATATTGTAAAAAAAGTTAAAAAAGAAAAAAAGAAAAAGATGAAATTATTCATCTTCTTTTTGTAATCCACAAGCGATTCTTAATCTTTTACCAACAATTTCGATGTCTTCTTTTTCTTCAGCAGCTCTCATTTCTTTTAAGTTTGCTGCATCAGTTGCGTTTTCATCTGCAAATTGTTTTTTAAAGGTTCCATCTTGGATTTCGGTTAAGATTGCTTTCATTTCAGCTTTGGTTGCATCAGTAATTATTCTGCCACCTCTGGTTAATCCACCATATTCAGCAGTGTTACTTACATCATGCCACATTCCAGCCATACCGTTTTCGTAGATGTCATCTACAATGAGTTTTACTTCGTGACAGGTTTCAAAGTAAGCGATTTCAGGTTGGTAACCTGCTTCAACTAAAGTTTCAAATCCTGCTTTGATAAGTGCACTGAGTCCACCACATAATACAGCTTGTTCACCGAATAAGTCAGTTTCTGTTTCTTCTTGGAAGGTGGTTTCAATTACACCTGCTCTGGTAAGACCAACAGCTTTTGCCATACCTAATGCAATTTGCAAAGCATCTCCAGTAGCATCTTGTTCAATAGCTACTAAACCAGGAATACCGAAACCGTCTAAGTAAGTGGTTCTTACTCTAGATCCAGGTCCTTTAGGTGCAAACATTACAATGTTTACATCTTCTCCAGGTTGGATTAATCCAAAGTGAATGTTGTAACCGTGAGAAAATGAAATAGTGTTTCCAGCTTCAACATAAGGAGCGATTTGTTCTTTGTAAACTTTTTCTTGGGTTTCATCTGGTAATAATATGTGGATAATGTCTGCAGCTTCAGCAGCTTCTTCAATAGTTTTAACATTCATTCCATCATCAACAGCTTTTTGCCAGGATGAACCTCCTTCTCTAAGACCAACAATTACATTTAATCCACTGTCAGCCATGTTTCTAGATTGACCACGTCCTTGACTTCCGTATCCGATTACAGCAATGGTTTTGTCTGCAACGACTTCTGCGTCAACATCGTCATCATAATACATTTTCATCTTTATAACTCCTTTAAGTTTTTTTAATAATTTTGTAAATTTAATGGTTAATGATTTATCGTTTTATTCTAAACAATAAACCAATATATTCAATAGAGAAATTAGTTTATGAGATGTTTACTAATTTTAGTATTAAATATAATGTTTATATATTTATCTTAATAGTTTATAAAATTTATCAATATGCTTGAATTTATGGTTTTTAAAAATGTATTAACTTAAATCAATAGCGTTCAAATCAAATATGGAACATTTATATATATGAAATATAATAATAAAAAAATATATTAAGCTAAAAAATTCTAATAAAAATATCACAATTAACTGATTTTCAATAAAGGGGAAAATGGGTAATGAGCGAAAACAAAGAAAAAAACGAAAACATTGAAATGATTACTGGGGACCCAAAAAGGGCTATAAGAAAACTAAGTGTTCCCATGATGGTTTCCATGCTTTTAATCATGATGTATAACATAGCAGACAGCATATGGGTTGCTGGTCTCGGTGCTGATGCATTAGCTGCAATTGGATTCATCACTCCTCTATTTACCATACTTGTAGGGCTTGGAAACGGTATAGGAGCTGGTGCAAATTCACTAATTGCACGTTACATCGGAGCAAATGACTTCTCCGAAGCAAACAATGCTGGCCTTCATGCAATCTTGCTCTCAATTATTGTTAGTGCAATATTCACATTCATCATGATTGGTGCAATGGTGCCTATTCTTGAGCTTATGGGCGCAGGAGATTCAATTAAATACGCTCTTGATTATGGATACATCATATTTGGATTCCTTTTCATATTCGTTTTCTCCGGAGTGGAATCTGCAATATTCAGATCCGAAGGTGATATGAGAAGAGCAACCATAGCAATAGCTGTAACAGCTATATTGAATATCATATTGGATCCAATATTCATTTACTACTTTAATTTTGGAATAACCGGTGCAGCATGGGCAACCATTATATCATGTACAATGTCCATATTTGTGATGAGCTATTGGATATGGGTTAAAAAAGATTTGTTCCTTGATTTAAGCCCTAAAAACTTTAATTACAGCACTAAGATTATTTTAGATTCCCTTCAAGTGGCAATCCCATCAACCCTTGAAAACGTGATCTTTTCAGCACTTGCAATTATAATCAATTCCATGCTTGTGATAGTAGCTGGAACAAGTGCGGTAGCAGTTTATACTGCATCCATGAGAATTGTGCAATTAACCATGATTCCATTGATAGGTATTGGAACCGCTGTTCTCACAGTAGCTGGAGTGGCTTATGGTGCTCACAATTATGAAAACCTTAAGACAGGACATAGCTATTCAATCAAAATAGGATTTGCCATTTCTATTGCACTTGGGGCAATCATGGTAATATTCTCCAATCAAATAGCTGGAGCTTTCAGTTACACCTCTGCAAGTGCAGCCCTTGCACCAGAGATAGCAACTGCAATTAGTGTTTTAAGCCTCTTTGTGCTTGCAATACCTCATGGTATAATGTCTTCAATGATGTTCCAAGGTGTGGGAAAAGGAATATACTCATTTATCATTACCGTACTTAGATCCCTTATAGCAGAAACCGTATTCGCTTACATATTCTGTTTCATATTTGGATGGGGACTTATTGGAATATATGCTGGAGTCGTATTCGGATGTTTCGTTGGAGGAACAGTTGGATACGTCTGGGCTAAATTCTTTATCCACAAGTTCAAAGGAATATGTGAAGATATGTACGGTGGCATGGAATAAAATAGTTATAAATGATAGTTTCAAGCTTTTAAACTATTACTTTTTTTCTTTATTATGAAACTTATTAAAAAATAGGTTTTAAAAATAGATTGAAATAAAAATTAAATGAAAAATAAAAAATAAAAAAAGTAGTTAAGAGAAATCCCCTTAACTAATGATGACCTCTTGCGATAGCAGTAGGTCCAGTACGAGCTATTTTCTTAATTCCAAATGGTTTAAGCAATCTTAAAAATGAATCAATCTTTTCAGGATTGCCTGTAACTTCCATTGTAATGAAATCATCACATACATCAATGATTTTTGCCTTGAAAATATCTGCATACTCTATAATCTCAGACCTTGATTTTTCTCGTGTGGTCTTAACTTTGACTAAACAAAGCTCTCTTTTTAAAACATAATCAGGGTCAAGATCCTTTATTTTTACTACATCAACAAGCTTGTGCAATTGCTTGATGACCTGTTCCAAGACCTTTTCATCACCTTTTACAACGAAAACCATTCTAGCCAAACCTTCAACTTCAGATGTCCCTACGGTAATGCTGTCAATATTGAATCCACGTCTATTCAATAAGCTTGCAACATTTTGAAGTACACCTGGCTTGTGTTCAACTAAAGTGCTGATAACATGAGATTTTTCGCTCATTTATTTTCCCCCTTCTGCATTTTGAGAATCTAAACCATCTTCTCCCACATCACTTTCATATTTATACTCACCAAGAAGGTCATTTATGCCTCCACCTGGTGGGAACATTGGAATGAACTCATTCTTCTCAACAGTGATGTCTACTAAAATAGCTTCATTATCTTTCAATGCTTTTGATAAGACTTCTTGAGTCTTGCCTACTTCTTCGACTCTTACTGCATTGATGCCATAACTTTCAGCTAATTTAACAAAATCAGGAGTGCTTCCCATATCGGTTTGGGAGTATCTTTGATTGTACATCTTGTTTTGCCATTGGTAAACCATTCCTAATTTTCTGTTGTTTAACATAGCGATAACTACAGGAATGTCATACTCTTTGATTGTAGCCAATTCTTGGGAAACCATTAGGAATCCACCATCACCTACAATTGCAAGCACTGCATCATCAGGACATGCAACCTTTGCACCAATAGCTGCTGGGAAACCGAATCCCATAGTTCCAAGACCTCCTGAAGATATGAACTTACGAGGTTTTGAAATGTCTAGGAAATGTGCTGCCCACATTTGGTGAAGACCTACATCAGTGGTTACAATGGTATCTTCAGTGATTGAGTTTGCAATTTCCTTGATTACCTGTTGAGGTTTTAATGGTATATCATCATAACTTACTCTTGGTATAGTAGATTTCTTGAATTCTACAATAGATTTTAACCAAGCATTCTTATCACTTGGTTTTGCTTCAAGCTCTTTAATCAATTGATTTAATACAATCTTAGCATCACCTACGATAGGCAAGTCTACAGCAACATTCTTGCCGATTTCAGCAGGATCGATATCAATGTGAATTACTTTAGCATTAGGCAAGAACTCTTCAAGCTTACCAGTGGTTCTGTCAGAGAATCTGCAACCAATTGCAAGAAGGCAATCTGTTTTATTGATATTTTGGTTAGCCACTTGCTTTCCATGCATACCCAACATTCCCATGGACAAGTCATCCTTCTCATCAACAATGCCTTTACCCATTAATGTGGTTGCTATAGGAGCATTAATCAATTCAGCAAGTTTCTTGACTTCCTCATCAGCACCTGATAATATGGTACCTCCACCTGCTAAAATGAATGGCTTATCTGCTTCAAGAAGCATTTTAGCAGCTTTTGCAATTTGTTTAGAATTACCTTTCACAGTAGGTTTATAACCAGGAGTTGGAATTGTTCCCAATACGTAATCATCCAATTCTTGCTCTTGCACTTCCTTAGGAACATCGATTAATACAGGTCCGCATCTGCCAGTTGAAGCTATTTCAAAACTGGTATTGATGATGCTTGGAATATCGTTCGCGTCTTTTGGCTGATAGGAATGTTTAGTGATAGGCATTGTAATACCCATGATGTCTACTTCCTGGAATGCATCATTACCGATTAAATTACTTACAACCTGTCCAGTAATTGCAATAAGTGGAGATGAATCCATATATGCATTTGCAATACCGGTGACCAAATTGGTTGCACCCGGCCCGGAAGTAGCTAAACAGACACCAACTTTACCAGAAGCTCTTGCATAACCTTCTGCAGCATGTGCTGCACATTGTTCATGTCTAACAAGTATATGCCTTAAGTCTGAATCATATAGCATGTCATAAAATGGAATTACGGTACCTCCAGGGTAACCGAAAATGGTGTCAACACCTTTATCCATTAAAGCTTTAATAATAGCGTCTCCGCCTCTCATTTTCAACCATCCTTTTCATTTAATAAATTCAATAATCATGATTTTAATTTTTGAAATCCTGTTTTGAAAAAACAAGAAATTTTCAAAAAATCTTATTCAATATTTGTAATATAATAATATATATCCTAAGATAGATATAAATATTAACATATGTTTTTTAAAAAATATATACTAATAAAAACATAAATCATAATAATAAGGATTTTAATTTTTTTATTGACATGAAAAATTAATCTGAAATATTAAACTCAAAACTCTTGAATGGAGATTAAAAATGAAAGTATTAGTTGTTGGAACCGGTGCAAGAGAACATGCAATCTGTGATGCATTGATAAAAGATGATGTAGAATTATATGCTTACATGAGCAAGAACAATCCTGGAATCAGTAAAATATCCACTTTTAAGAAAGGAGATGAAGGGGAAGTTGATGAAGTGGCTAAATTCGCAAAGGAAAATGGAATCGAATTGGCTGTAATCGGACCTGAAGCTCCTCTTGGAAAAGGAATTGTAAACGCTCTTGAAGCGGTTGGAGTCCCTTGTGTTGGACCAGCACAAGAATCTGCAAGAATTGAAACTGACAAGTCCTTTATGAGAAACCTATTTGAAAAATACCAAATCAAAGGATCATTGACCTACAAGGTATTTGATAATTATGAAGACATCAGCGCTTTCCTTGATGAATATGAAAAGGATGTTGTAGTGAAACCTGTAGGATTGACTGGAGGTAAAGGTGTTAAAATCGTAGGTGACCACCTTAAAGACAACCAAGATGCAAAAGCTTATGCAAAGGAAGTTATGGACAATGCAATGGGCGGATTTGCACAAGTAATCATTGAAGAGAAAGTTGTTGGAGAAGAATTCACCATCCAAGCATTCTGTGATGGAGAAAACTTAGCTCCAATGCCTGCAGCTCAAGACCACCCTCATGCTTTTGAAAATGACCAAGGATTGATCACCGGTGGAATGGGTTCCTACTCTGATGTCGGCGGATTGTTGCCATTCATGACTCAAGAGGATTATGATGAAGCTGTTGACATCATGAAAGAGACCTTAAAGGCAATAGCTAAGGAAACCACTCCTTACAAAGGAATTCTTTACGGTCAATTCATGTTATCAAATGAAGGCCCTAAATTAATTGAATACAATGCAAGATTCGGTGACCCTGAAGCAATGAACGTTCTTCCACTTTTAAAAACTTCAATGCTTGACATCTGTAAGGACATCGTTGCAGGAAATCTTGGCGAAGTTGAATTTGAAGACTTGGCTTCTGTATGCAAATACATCGTACCTGACGGATACCCAGACACTCCTCATGCAGGAGAGCTCATTGAAGTGGATGAGGAAGCTATTGAAGCTCTTGGTGCAAAAGTCTTCTATGCAGCTGTAAGCCAAGAGGAAGATGGAATCCATCTTTCAGGTTCAAGAGCTTTAGGAATTGTTGCACAAGGAGAAACCATTGCTGAAGCTGAAAAAATAGCTGAAGAAGCTTGTAAGATAATTAAAGGAAATGTTTACCATAGAAGAGACGTTGGAACTGCAGCTTTAATCCAAAAACGTATCAATCATATGGAAGCAATCAGAAACGAATAAATTTTAATCTGTTTTAGATTAATGGTTAAAGGTTAATTAGTTATTCATTAACTAATTAACAACTAATACTTTATTAGAAAAAATTCGGTGATTTTATGTCTAAATCAGCAAAGTCTAAAAACACAACCTTGAAAAAGGTGAAGAAATTAGAAAGGCAAGGAAAATACCAAAAGGCATTAAAGCTTTGTGATGAATATTTAGACAGTACTGTCGCTGAAGAAAACCTTATTTTATTGAAGATAGATCTCCTTGTTGAATATTACAATAACGATTATTTTATAGGATTGATAAATGAATATAAAATAAAATTAACTAATTTTTTAGAGGAAGGCCAAGAGATAGAGCTTTTGAAAATCTACAATACACTTGACAATTATCTTGAGCTCAAAACCCAAAACCTTGCAAATGAGGGCATCGTCAAATCTTACCTTGCAGGAGGATTATTGATTGATAATCTGGAAACCATTCTGGTCCTGAATGAAATGGTGAAAGACAATTATGAAAGCATAAAGAATGATGCTGAGTTCATTGAAAACAAGGTTCCTCAAGAGCTAAAGAACTTTGTGGAAAATGTTTCAAAAACATCCTATCAATATCTTGAACTCATTTTAGAAAATCCTAAAGAGCAAATAGCAAGTTCCAATTTCAATCTTGATGCAATTAGAGATAAGTTAAGAAAATTCCTTGAACCTAAAAAAGAGGATTCCAAAACCGATTCATCTGAAGAAATGATTGAGGAAACTGAAAAAATTGAAGAAGATGAACTAATTTCAGACGAAATGGATGAACTTGGAGAAAAAAGTGTAGTTACTTTAGGAGAAATAATCAATCCAATGGAAAATGAGGATGAGGATGTTCTTAAAGCAGAGGATAAGACTGAATTTGCAAAAAAATACAGCGTTGAAGAGGAAATCCAAGGCCTTAAAGAAATCATTTCATATTTGAATGATAAGAATCAGTTCAAGAAAGCATTGATATATCAAAGAAGACTTGTTAAATTGGCAAGAGAGGAAAACATAAAACCTCATCGTGAAACCGACTTAAAGCAAAGAACACTTTCTGACTTTTAATACTATTGTTGAAAATTCTTTAATATATTTTTTAATGAATGTATCATTTTAATTTTTAAACTATTTTTAACCCTATTTTTTTAGTTTTTATAAAAAAACATATACTTTAAAGTGATAAGTTTTAATATTATTAAAAATAAATATTTATTTTTATTATACTGAAATTTAAATATAAAGGATATAAATTATTTTTAAGATTTAAATGAATTTTATGAAGGAGTCTAAATGAGAAGTCTATTATCAGTAAGTGATATTGAAGATGAAGTCACAAGAATCTTAGATATTGCAAGTGACTTCAAAGCAGGAAAAATGGAGGAAAAACCTCTAAAGGATCAAAAATTAGCAATGATTTTCCAAAAATCATCTACTAGAACAAGAGTTTCCTTTGAAGTTGGAATGTATGAGTTAGGTGGAACCGCATTGTTCCTATCCACTAACGATATCCAATTGGGAAGAGGGGAACCTATCAAGGATACTGCAAAAGTCTTATCCAGATTCGTTGATGCAATCATGATCAGGGCTATTGAGCATGATGATGTCATCGAGCTCAGAGATGAAGCAGATGTTCCTATCATTAATGGGTTGACCAATCTTGAACACCCTTGCCAAGCTTTGGCAGACATGTTGACTGTCAAGGAACACAAAGGCGGATTTGACGGTAAATTCGTTTATGTAGGTGACGGAAACAACGTATGCAACTCACTTTTATTAATCTGTGGATGCTTAGGAATGGACATGGCTGTCGCTTGTCCAGACGAATACAAGCCAAATGCAGAAATTGTAGCTAAAGCAGAAGAATATGCAAAAGCAAACAATTCCACAATCACAATCACAAGTGATGTGAAAGCTGCTGTTAGCGGCGCAGATGTTATCTATACTGACGTTTGGGTAAGTATGGGTGATGAAGCTGAAGCTGAAAAAAGAAGAGCTGACTTTAAGGAATATCAAGTAAATCAGGAACTTATCGATTTGGCAGATGATGACGTGATCTTCATGCACTGCTTGCCTGCAATAAGAGGAGAAGAGGTAAGCGCTGAAGTTATTGACGGCCCTCACTCTGTAGTGTATGACCAAGCTGAAAACAGAATGCATGCACAAAAAGGAGTATTGTACTACTTCTTGAAAGAATTGCAAAACCAATAATCAATCTGATTTAAAATGATATAATCTATGCTGATTAGACAATTTGACGACTCCATAATCATTTAAAAAATTTTCAAAAAACAATTTAATTATAGTATTTAGGGAAAGGGTGGAAACATGGACTTTAATGACCCTGCATTAGAACACTTAGTAAACAAAATTACAATTGCACTCCAAGAATATTGATTGCAAGTTTAATATCATACCTTGTAGGGTCTTATGTAAACGCTTATTTTATGAAAATACTAAAGGAAAGATACACAGATTACCTATTTGCAAGATGCTCAATAAGCACATTGTTTGGTGAAGGATTGGATGCAATAATCTTCATTACAATTGCCTTTGCAGGATTAATGCCTAATGAGGTTTTGATTACAATGATAATCTGTCAAGGGGCATTCAAGATAATTTATGAAATCATTGTATACCCAATAACCAGAACTGTAATCAATTGGATAAAGTCACTTGATGATACACCATTTGCAAAAATAGCTTAAAAATTTAATTTTATAATAAATCTAATTTTAAAAAATAATAAAAAAAGTAGTTGAAGAGCATATCACTCCCAACTATAGGAAAAAATTTTGATCAAACTTTTTCTAAAAGTTTGGCTACATCATCTCAGGAGCACTTACTCCTAAAATGTCTAATGCATTTCTTAAGGTGATTCTAGCTTTTTCAACTAAAATCAATCTTGCATTTTCCACATCAGAACCGATTACTTGTTCCGCCTTGTAGAATCTATTGAATGCACCTGCTAAATCCTGACAGTATTGAGCAATAGGATGCACTCTTTTTATATTTGCTGAATCTTCAATCAAGCTTGGGAATTTAGCAATCAATTTTACAAGCTCTTTCTCATTGTCATCCAATGACCAGTTATCTTCAGCTTGAATATTTGCTAAATCGATTCCTTTTTCTTCTTCAGCTTTTCTAAGTAATTTGCAAGCTCTTGCATGAGCGTATTGAATGGAAGCGCAGCCTCTTTCAAAGCTTAAAGCTTCATCCCATTTGAAAGTGATGTGCTTTTCAGGGGATAATCTTGCAATGTAGTATCTGATTGCACCAATACCGATTTGCTCTGCGATTTCATCAACGGTTGCCTCATCAAGTTCAGGTCTTCTTGAAGCGATTTCCTCTTTAGCTCTTTTAACAGCTTCATCCATCAATTCATCTACAGAAATGAACACTCCTCTTCTTGTAGACATGGATCCTTCAGGCAAGGTGATGAATTCATAGAAGATAACTTCCATCTTGTCGCTATTTGGTTCAATCTCTTCGAGAATTTCAAGTGCAAGTTCCACTTGTCTTGCAGCTAATTTATGGTCAGAACCGAAGATATCCAATACCTTATCGCATTTCTTGCATTTGTAGATGTGGTATGCAATGTCTCTTGTAGAGTATAAACTTGTTCCATCTGCTCTTCTTAAGACAAGATGCTTGTCAATACCATACTCGGTCAAGTCAAGGTACAATACATCCTCTTTTCTTGCATAGCCGATTTCATACAATTCATTGGTGATCTTATCGACAATGCCTGTTCTTACGAATTGCCCTTCCCAAACAAATGCATCATGCTTTACATTCATTCTTTTCAAGGTTTCCTTTACACCGTCAAGACAACTGTTAACTGCATATTCGAACTTTTCGTCAAGTTCAGATGGTCCGCCTTCATATTTTCTGATGGTTGCATCTACTCCATCACCTAAGGACTCATCCTCTTTCAACATTTGATTGACCTTGAAGTACAATTCTCCAACTTTATGGTCGATTTTTTCAGATGGCTGGTCTTCAAGTTTCAATCCAAGCTCTTCCATACCGAAAACAATCATAGCCAATTGCCTTCCCATATCGTTTACATAGTATTGGGTATCCACTTCTCTACCTGCAGTGGTTAAAAGTCTTCTGAGTGAATCTCCGAGAACAGAGTTTCTGATGTGACCAATATGCAAAGGCCCATTAGGGTTAGCTGAAGTGTGTTCCAAAATGATCTTTTCATCAACTTTCTCAAGGGTACCGTAATCCTCATCTACAGAATCCAACAATTGCTTTGCAAAGATATCGTGATTGATGAAGAAGTTTACATAAGGTCCAGTCGCTTCAACTTTAGCGAATATTTCAGGAAGTTCTATCTTTTCTACAACTTCAGGAGCAATTAAATTTGGAGCTTTTCTCAAATGCTTAGCCAATTGGAATGAAACAGTGCTGGCTAAATCACCTAACTCTGGATTAGGTGGAAACTCCAATTTAATTTCATCATCAAAATCACAGTCGAATTGATCAACTGCTTTTTTTAAAGCTTCTTGAGCTTCAGATTTTATTTTAAAGTACATATAAACACCGATAAATATAAATTTTTAATAAATTGAAAATGGATTTCATTAAATAGTATAAAATAGCTTTCACATAGCCAAAAACTAAATCCATTTTCTATAAAAAAATTATTATTAAAATAATAAAAATAACGATTAATTAAAATTGATTTAAGATAAAAAACCATTAGTTAAAATAGCCATATAATCAATATAATTAATCATGAAATATTAAAGTCCTCTTATCCATATGGAGATATATCCTATTTTAGGAATAATCAAAGGTTGTCCATTAAAAGTTAAAACTCTTGAGGTGATTTGACCTTCAGTTACCCAATAAGGATCGGCAACATCATTATTATCCCCTTTAATCTTATAAACCGTAGTGCTGTTGATTTGACCTTTTTCAATCACCCTATGGATAACCGGTCCATCATGCCAAGCTGCATTGTAGACTACAATGTCTCCAACTTCAACTTCAGCTGGATTGAACTCCTGGAATCCAAGAAGATTTGCTTTTTCAAGCACTACAATATCTCCCCTATACATTACAGGTTCCATACTGCCTGACACTACAACATTCAAGTGTTGTGCAGCAATAACAACAAGTATGATAAGGACAATATAAACTGCTATTTCTTTTAAATCTATATCCAAAATAACACCTTTTCATATTTTTTTAATTATTAAGATAATTATAAAAATTAAAAATTTCCTTTTCTGAATTTAAAAATTTTTAATACTATTATAATATGAATAGTATATTTTCTAAAATATTTAAATTTAATTAAAAAATGGTTTTTAAAAAAAATAGTAAAAAAATAGAAAAAAGAAAAAATAAAAAAGCTATCTTAAAATAGCTCCTTCATCTGCAGAGGAAACTGAACGTCTGTAGATGTTTAACCATCCTTTGACCTTTTTCTCAGGTAAGTCTGCATTTGCAATTCTTTCCTTGATTTCCTCATCACTTAATTCTACTGTGAGTTTTCCATTACTGATGTCGATTTCAATTATGTCTCCATCCTTCAAAGCAGCTATTGGTCCACCGCTCATCGCTTCAGGAGATACGTGACCTATGCAAGGGCCTCTGGTTCCTCCAGAGAAACGGCCGTCTGTAATGAGACCTACATTCTTGATGCCCATTCCCATAATAGCTGAAGTTGGGTTTAGCATTTCTCTCATTCCAGGGCCTCCTTTTGGTCCTTCACATCTGATTACAAGAATGTCCCCTTCATTAAGCTCATGATTGAAGATAGCTTCAACAGCATCCTCTTCACTATTGTAAACTTTAGCAGGGCCTTTAAGTTGCATCATGTCTTCAGGTACAGCTGCAGACTTTACAATAGAACCGTTTGGAGCAAGATTTCCTTTAAGTACAGTGAGTCCTCCAGCCTCATGGATAGGATCATCAAGGGTGTGGATTACCCCATTTCCAGTGACTTTTGCATCTTTTAGGTTTTCCTCCAATGTCTTTCCAGTACAAGTCATTACACTGGTGTCGAGTTTGGATTCAATTGTCTTTAATACTGCAGGAATTCCTCCATCATTGTGCAAGTCTGCCATGGTGTCTTCTCCTGCAGGGGATAAGAGTGCAATGTGAGCTACCTTATCGCTGATTTCATCAAATAAGTCTAAATTCGCATGGACACCATGCTCTTCAAGCTCGTATGCAATAGCTGGAATATGAAGTGCAGTGTTACTTGATCCACCAAGAGCCATGTCCATTGCAATAGCGTTTTCAAATGCTGCTTGGGTCATGATGTCTGATGGTTTCAAGTCCTCTTTTACCATTTCAACAATTCTTTTACCGCTTGCTACAGCCAATTCTTTCTTTTCATCACTTAATGCAAGAGCTGTAGCGCAGGTAGGCAAGCTCATACCAAGGGTTTCGGTGATACATGCCATGGTGTTTGCAGTGAATAATCCGGAACAGCTTCCAGCTCCAGGACAAGCACAGCATTCCAATTCATATAATTCCTCTTCAGTGATCTTTCCAGAGGACAATTCACCAACCGCTTCAAACACAGTGATTAAATCAGCATTCTTATCATTGTATTTTCCTGGTTCCATAGGTCCACCGGTTACAAAGATGGATGGAACATCCAATCTTCCAGCAGCCATCAACATACCAGGAACAACCTTATCACAGCTTGGAATCATTACAAGACCGTCAAAGCAATGACCCATGGTCATGCTCTCTACAGTGCTTACTACGATTTCACGTGAAGCAAGTGAATATTTCATACCGTCGTGGTTCATTGCAATACCATCACAGATAGCCATGGTATCGAATTCAAATGGAATTCCTCCAGCTGCTCTAATACCTTCCTTCACATATTCCACTAATTCCCTTAAGTGAATATGGCCAGGTACAATGTCAGTGTAACTGTTTGCAATTCCAATGAATGGTTTTTCAAAATCATCATCCTTCAATCCACAAGCACGTAAAAGAGATCTGTGTGGTGCTCTCTGTACTCCTGCCTTTACTTTATCACTGTTCATAATATCATCCAAAATAAAAATATAATTATAAATTTAAATTTATATTCTCTTTTTTTTAACTTATTATTTGTCAATACTTATTTAATTAATTAACTTATTATCTCCACTTCATCATTGCTTCTAAATTCCTTATCAAAGGTAACAATACCATCCAATTCGAATAATTTTGCAACTTCAATAATCGAAGCATCAGTAAACCCGAGTTTTTGCCTATTGTCATCATTCATCTTATTGTATCTAGCCATCACTCTATCATTAAAGTCAAAGCAGTCATATTCATTGATTATGGTAAAATTATCTTTCAAGAACCTATAGGATTTCAAGGCCCCTTCCGGATTTGATTTTTGACCTATGATAGTGACAACCTCATCCACTATGTGATTAGTTATGAAAAGTTCATTATCAAATATGTTTTCATTGTCTTCCAAAAGTATGGCTCTCTCATGGGTTTCATCAGACTTTAAGATATAAGCCACAATAAAATTTGTATCAAATAAAATTTTCATTCATAAAGCTCCTTTTCCAATTCTACAGAATTAGTTTTATATCCTAAATCGATAGAGCCTCTCATTTCTTTAAAACTCACTTTCTTTCTAAAATTTAAAGTTACTTTGCCATCATCATCTAAGATCCACTCAATAATATCATCTGGACCAATATTGCATTCTTTGCGTATTTTAGATGGGATAGCTGTTTGATTGTTCTTATAGATTTTTGTATCTGCATAAATCATGATATCACCAAACACAATCAATATCAATTTTTATTCTATTATATATGACTATTAATATATATATTGACAGTCATATTTAAAATTAACTTTCAAATTAAAAAATACCTATTTTTTTAGTTATAAAATATTCTTTAGAAAAGAGAGATAAAAATATAAAACTAAATAAAATTAAATTTTTTATAAAAAGGAATTTAAATTTTCTATTATATAAGTATTGAAGAAAATATAGAAGTCATTTTGCAAAATAAAAGCAATATTATAATCTAATTGTAAAATTAAAAAAAGATAGTAAAAAAAGAAAAAATTGATTAAATCTAATCTGATTTAATCATGATTAAAACCATTTTATATGGTCCGTTTACTGCTTGCAAAGCATGTGGGACATTTGCAGGCATGATGAGGAATTCACCTTTCTTGACTGTGTGAGGTTCTCCAGCCAATGTGATTTCAGCTTCACCATCTATTATTTGAACCATAGCATCAAAAGGAGCACTATGTTCACTTAATCCTTGTCCTTTGTCAAATGCAAATACGGTTACAGTACCAAGTTCCTTTTTGATAACTTCCATGCTCACAACAGAGCCTTCCTGATATTCAATCAAGCTTTCCATTTCGATTGGTTTTCCTTTTAAATCCATAGTAATTTCTCCTATTAATATGTATTAATGTTAAACAATATTTATTTTTGTATGAATTTTAAAAAAAATGATGGCTTATCTTTTCCATAAAAAAGATTTTTGGTTAAGGTTTTTGAGGCGAAGCCTCAAAAAGCTTACCTCAAGATCTTCTTAATGTCTTCTTTTGGAGTTGAAACTGGAGTTAGATTGTAGTTTCCAACCAATACATTTAAGATATCCTCATTAGCCCATGCAGGAAGAACAGGTCCAATGAACATGTCGGTTTTTCCAAGGTAGAGCAAAGTCCAAAGGATAGCTGCTGCTTTCTGTTCCATCCAGCTTAAGACAATGGTAAGAGGCAATTCATTTAACTCCATTTCAAATAAGTCGCATAAAGCGACAGCTAGTTCAATAGCTACAATAGCATCATTGCACTGACCTAAGTCCAATAATCTTGGAATTCCTTCAATGTCCCCTAAGTCGAGGTCGTTGAATCTGAACTTATTACAAGCTAAAGTAAGTACAATTGTGTCTTCTGGCAATTCCTGTACAAACTCTCTGTAGTAGTTCATTCTTGGGTTTGGAGTGTCACAGCCAGCTACCAAGAAAAATCTCTTGATTTTTCCTGCAAGCACTAATTCCTTGATTTGAGGTGCTAATGATAAAATAGTGCTTAAGCCGAAACCAGTAGTAATGGTAGTGAGTTCTTCAGCTTCTGGACCGCCTAATTCAATAGCCTTATCAATCAATGGCTTGAAGTCATAGTCTTCGATTACAGTTGCACCTGGAACCTTTACGATATCCATGGTAAAGAGTCTGTCTGCATAGTCATCCTTAGGAATCAATACACAGTTGGTGGTTCCTAAGATAGCTGCATTGTACTCTGAAAAGATTTTCTTTTGATCAATCCAAGCTCCACCGATTTGACCTGCCAATGATTCGTATTTAGCAAGTTCTGGGTAACCGTGAGCAGGCAACATTTCACTGTGGGTGTAAACCTTTACATCTGTGCCTTCAGTTTGCTTTAACAATTCTTCTAACGCCAATAGATCGTGACCGGTTACAATGATTGCAGGGCCACCTTGAGCACCTACTTTAACTTCAGCTGGTACAGGTTCGCCGAACTTTTCAATGTGAGCTTCCTTAAGCATTTTCATAACTTTGAAGTTAGCTTCACCAGCATCAAGACCTAATTGGATAAGGTCTGCTGCATCGAAGTTTACATTGGTTAAAGTTGAGTATAAACCTTTAGTCAAGAATTCATCCACTTCTTCATCTCTTGCACCTAATTCGTTTGCATGGTAATTGTAAGCTGAAATACCTTTCATTGCAAAGATTAAATTATCTTGAAGTCTTGCAACAAGAGCATCCTTGCCACATACACCTTTTGCGGTACAAGCACTGCCTCTAGCAGTTTGGGAACATTGATAACAAAACATATTGAAATCGCTCATAATAACACGTCCTTTTTTTAATAATTCAGATTTAATTTTTTTACATCGATTAAAGGAAAAAATGAAATTTTTTCTATCTTTTTTCCCTTGTGTAATTAAAGGTATTTCTCATAGTGCTTATAAAGATTTTGTAACTAGTACAGGGTAAAAAGTAACAAAATATTTATAAAACAATTTTAATAAGTAAAATATAAGAAAAGATGATAATCCAATTCAAAATAAGTTAAAGAGGGAAAATATGGAATCAATTATAGAATCTTTGGAAAAATTCGGACTAACAAGATACGAAGCGAAAGCATACATAGGAATGACCAATATAATATCAGGAAAAGCTGAAGAAATAGCTAGAACATCAGAGATTCCAAGATCCAAAATCTACAATACCCTAAAGCAATTGGATAAGAAAGGATTCATTACAATAACCCATACAAGGCCTCTTGAATACCATGTCGTGCCTCCAAATGAAATATTCAAAATGAAGAAGGAAGAACTTGTTAAAGAGCTTGAATCTTCCGAAGAGAAATTGGATGAAATCTATAATGACAACATATCTGAAATTCAAGCTCCTGTTTGGCTAATCAAAACAAGTGAGAATATTATCAATAAAGAGATTGAGATTGTTAAGAGGGCTCGTAAATCAATCAATATGAGAATAGGATTCCTCCTTGAAGGTGAGGGGGAAGCACTTATAAAAGCATTCAAAGAGCTTCCAAGAGGGATTCCTATAAAGATTCTTGCAACACCTGAATGTTACATAAATGGTGAAAAATTGGAAATCATCAAGATGTTTGAAGAAGCCAAATTGGATAATATGGAAATTATTGAAACAGACATCAAATTTGTTAAGATAGTTATAAGGGATGGAAAAGAGCTTTTCCGTACAATAGTAAAGTTTACAGGAGAAGAGAAATCAATTCTTCCGGAGACATCTGTTGGGGTTCAAAACAGATATGAAGACATCTGCAAAAACTTTGATGAGCGTTTCCTGAATCAGTTCAATAAAATGAAAGCAAAAAAGAATAAGAAAAATAAAGGAAAAACAGCATAAAAAAAAGAAACTAAAGAAAAAAGGGGAAAATAATTTTTCCTCTTCTTTAATAGCTTAAAAATGATTATTAAATATTATTGTCCACTTCATAAAAAGGATTTCTTGAAGATAGCCAAACGATTAATGCTATTAATGAAATGAAAATGGTTCCCATCATGACATATGCCCATCCTCCTTGTGACCATAAAAATGAAGCCAATGCGCTTCCAACTGCTCCAAAGAGGAAATTGTTAACTACAAATACAGTATTCAATCGACTGCGCTCTTCATTGGACAAAGCAAATAATCTTGCTTGAGACAATACGGATATTCCTTGTACAGCTACTGAAAATACAGCTGCAATGATAACAATAGCTAAAATGGAATCAGGGAATAGATATCCTCCAATCATTGATATGATGCTAATAATTATAAACACTCCTAAAGCAGGGACACTTAAACCTTTATCCTGCAATTTTCCAAGACCTATTCCAAACACTGCAGCAGTGAGCCCTGCCAAACTAACAAGACCTATTTGGAAAGTATTGTAATTATAAGGTGCTGCTGACAATAGGAATGTCAAGGAAGTCCAGAATATATTAAATACCAAACCGAATATCAATCCGCTGTGCAATAATATTCTGAATAATGTCTTATGTCTTTTGAATGTAGTGAATACACTGAAAATGAGTCCTTTATAGGATTCAAGCTTATTTTTCCTTGGAATTTCAGGCAATATGTATATTATGACCAAAGCCATAATCAAGTTTAAAACAGCTGCAATTATGTATACAGATCTCCATCCCCATAGCCCTGCAATGATACCACTTGCAAATCTTGAAAACAATATCCCTGCAGTTATTCCAGAGGAAACGATTCCGACTATATGTCCACGCTCTTCCTCTTTGCTTAAGTCACCAGCAAGAGGCAAAATGATCTGTCCTGAGATTGTGACTATTCCCATGCTGAATAATGATAGGGACAATATTATGAAAGAAGGAGATAATGCACAGGAAATCAATGCTATGACTGACAATGCCATTACAATGCTTATCAATCTTTTTCTGCGTACAAAGTCCCCTAATGGAACAATGAATAATATGCCTATTGCATATCCTATTTGAGTTGCAGTGATCAATAATCCACCGCTTGCTGCAGAAAGTCCAAAACCGTTGGTAATTTGCACCAGGAGAGGTTGAGCCCAATACAAATTACCTATAGCAAGACCAGAGCATATTGCAAACAAGCCTGCTAAAAAGGTAGTCATCTGAACTGCTTTTTCACTATTCATCTAATATCTCCTTTAATCAAAATATCTTAAACTATGGAAATCAATGGAAAATATCCATTTATAAAAATGAAAAATCTTAGTATTCCTGATTACTTAAAAGAACTCCGCCAACACCGACATTATCGGTTTTCCTTTCATTGAAAAGTACGTAAATCATTTCAATTGGTAAACCTGTTACTCTTGATGCAGATTCTGCGAATTCTTTAGCTAAAATTTCTTTTTGTTCTTTTTCTAATTCTACAATATCAAAACTAATTACTGGCATTTTTTCATCTCCAAATAAGTTAATTCCAATTAAAAGTTTAAAGTTCAGTATATAAATCTTTAATGTGGCATCAATGCCACCTTTTAGAAATAAATGATTTTCCATACTTATTCTTAAAAAATAATTGATTTTGATTTGATTTGCAGATTAGAAAACTTAAAGGTGTTTGAAATCCAATATTTAAATATGGATGAAAGAAAACTGAATTATTATGAAAAGAAGTATGAACGAAATCCAGTTGAGGATGCAGTGAAATACCTCAGCAACAAATGGACATTGCATATATTGCGAGACTTGTTTTTAGGAAAAAGCCATTTTAATGAATTTCAAACCAATAGGAAAACTTTAGATAACAAATCATTGTCCAGATGCCTTAAAACAATGGAAACAAACGGTTTAATCTATAAAAAAATAGATGAGGAAGATCCTAAGAATACAGAATATTTCCTAACTGAAAAGGGGAAATCATTCAATAAGGTGTTCTATGAATTGCTCTTGTTTGCTATTGAAAATGATAAGGACAACGAACACTATTCAGAACATGCTAAAAATGAATTAAAGGAAATGTATAAGGAAATTTTGCAAATCGAATAAAAAAAGCTAATCAATGATTAATTGAAATAGATAGAAATAGATAGAAATAGATAGTAATAGAAAGAAATAGAAAATAAAAATAAATTGAACCTATTTTAAATAACCGTCAACTATATCGCAAATGTTGTCTCCTACATTTAAAATAGCTGTCCTATACTCATCAGTTCTTTTTGCATACTCATCATAATTGTCCATGACTTCAAAGATCTTTTCATCCAAGTCCTCAAGGTCACACTCTACTGTTGCACCTTTGAAGATTGAAACCATATCATGGTATCTGCCCCACTTCACTCTTTTTAATATTACAACAGGCAAGTTGCATACCATAGCTTCGTGAAGCATCAAACCGTCATTTGTGAGTACTGCAAGGTCTGCAAGGCACAATAGGTCATTTACCCAATCAATAAAACCGACATTGATCATTTTGGTTTCATCAATATACTTAAGGATAGAATCGTCTAAAGGATCGCCACATAAAACAAGATTGTATTTATCAGAGTATTTGGAGAATTGATTGATTGCCTGAGCTGTCTTTTCAAACAAGGAAGAACCAGATGAAAATACTATAGTTGGCTTGTTTTCATCGAACTCAATCGCATCAGGATTTCTCTCTTTTGCTTCTTTAGAATGTTCCTTTATCTTTTCCAATGCCTTGTTCTTATCTCCATGAGTAATGTTGTCACTGACTGGGGAGAAAGACTTTACCATATTCTCTGGAACATCTTCAGCTAAAAACAAATTGTTTTCAGGAAGTATGATTGGTGTTCCAATATGACTGCATACCTTAGTGTCAAGTGGAGTAATCAAAAGACTTACAGTAGGGATTCCTGCTAATTTCGCTCCAAGAGCACCAACAATAGCTCCTCCCCCAAGAATGCCTAATTCCAAATCGAATTTCTTGGATTTCAAAAGACTTCTTGTTTGAAGAACGCCTCGAATGGCGCGGATACCTGCTTTTATTGTGGTCATGATTGTTGCAGAGTGACCTCCAGCTTGTGGTATGATTACCTTATTCCACCCTATATTGTTCTTCTTGAACAATAAACCTGGAGCGGACTCATCCAAAGCGATTTCACAATCATATCCTCTTTTTTCGAGTGCATTGTAAACATTCAATGCTGTACCGGCATCTCCGCCTATACCTCTTCCTGTTACAATGATCAATATCTTTTTCTTATCCACAAGGATTCCTCTCATATGATAAAAATAAATAAATCAATAAATAAATAACAATAGAAATTTTTGATTAAAAATAAAATCAATAAATATGTACTATTAAATTTATATTCATA
>JAZNRM010000182.1:0-1768 GCA_045590695.1 Methanobrevibacter sp. | reverse complement strand
TAAGTAATACTAAATATTTATATTAGATTAAGTTAAATATAATTATGTTGTATGAAATATCTTATTTTTTAAAAATCTTCTTTTTAAATTAATATTTCATTAACTGAAAATATTTTAATCTATTATTTTAACTTTATTAGATTAAGGATTGATTAAATGGATTTAAATTTTGACTTTACAGAAAAAAGAGTAATACTCACAGTATTCTTCTGTATGGCTTTTACCATTGCAAACTTAATTACTGTTAAAATCATCAATATTAATTTCTTAGGTATGGAAACTCCTGCAGGAGTATTGATCTATCCTTTAGTATACATTTTAACTAACGTAATTGCTGATGTATATGGTGAAAGAACTGCACAAAGAACCCTTGTATTAGGTATTGCTGCTGATGTATTATTCGTATTTATGACTACTTTAATATTATTCTTGCCATCCCCAGATTTCTTTACTGGTGATGCAGCATTATCCTTTGTATTTACTCAAACTCCAAGAATTCTTATTGCTTCTTATATCAGTTACTTAATTGGTAACTTGGTAAATGCAAGATTGACTACTATTGTAAACGAAGGTAAAGCTTATGCGTCCGGAATAAACTTATTGGTTCTTGCTTTCAGTGAATTTATAGATAACTTTGTATTCATTGGTTTAGCATTTGTTGGTGTTTACTCAGTTGTTGATATTTTAATAATGATTATCACTCACTGGATACTCAGTTTAATTTGGACTGCTATTGCTCAGCCATTCACTACTATGACAGTAAAATGGGCTGAAAAAGGAAAACCTGTTGAAGCTTAATTAATTAAAATTAGTTTTCAGAGGAATATTAATTAGTTATATCAAATTAAAATTAAATTAAAACATTTTAAAAATGTGAATTCCTATTTGATTTCACATTTTAATATTTTCTTTTTTTTCTATGAGGATATTTTTTTATCAGAATTTTTTTATAATTTTTTTAGAATTTTCATTAGACTTTTTTTAAATATGTGGCTTGGATATTTTTAAATAATTACCATCTTTCCTGCATTTGTAAGGTAATATTTTTCATACTGTTTTGTTTGCCCCACCAAACCGTCTTCCATTAGGCTATTGATGTGCTTGTAGACCATAGCTCTTGAAATTCCCACATTCTTTCCAATTAGTATAGCGGTCTGTTCGGACTCTTCAAGGGTTTTTAGAATCTTCATTTTTGTTTTGGATAGGTTTATGCTTAATTTTGGCATTTGAATTGCTTGGTCATTGAAGCAATAGTAAATGTGGTCTGCACTTTCCTTATTTGCAACGAAGTTTAAGATGGATCCTATGAAGTTTCCATCTGTTGCAACAAAGATTTCATTTCCTTCTTCTTTTGAATTTCTAATTATATATGTTAATTGCTTTGAAGCTTCAATAGCACTTGTTGTGCTGATTTTAATGTTTTCCTTCATCATGTACTGATCAAGCAAGCTGGTTTCGTTATAGTTTGTATATACGGATATCAATTTTTCGATTCTGTTTTTCATGGCTATGTCTAAAAGTTCTTTCCCCTTTAGGTTTGATATCAAGATTCTCATATAATATCCCTCTTTTTTCAAGAATTTTAAATTTATTAGTGTTCAAGTTTTAATTCTATAATTTGTTATATTGTTTATAAAATAATTATTTTAATTACAATTTTGTTCAATTTTGACTGGCACTTTGTTTTCCGACTAGTGCCAATTAATGAAAAATTTCAATCATATATTGCACTGAAAATTATTTCAAAATTTTTTTAAACAATGTTTAT
>JAZNRM010000181.1:0-3501 GCA_045590695.1 Methanobrevibacter sp. | reverse complement strand
AGATATTTTAGAGGAATTTGATTAAGTTCTAAAATAAATAATATTATAACAAATTAAATACAAACTAATAATAGTATAAAAAATATGAAATGGAATTTGATAACATGGATGTGAAAAACAATATTATTCTTGCAATGGATTTAATGGATTTAAAGGAAGCGGAAAGAGTTTGTGAATCAATTAACGAGTACATTGACACAATTAAAATCGGATATCCATTGACCCTTGCTGAAGGATTGTCAACTATTGGATTCTTTAAGGACAATTTCGATTACAAGATCATTTGTGACTATAAGGTTGCAGACATTCCAGCAACCAATGAAAAGATAGCTAACCAAACCTTTGATGCCGGTGCAGATGCAATAATCTGTCATGGATTTGTAGGTTCAGACAGTGTAGATGCATGCAAGACATCTGCAGAAGACCATGGAGGGGAAGTATTCCTCTTAACTGAAATGTCTCACCCAGGTGCAATCAAGTTCCTCCAGCCAAATGCAGATGAGATAGCAAGAATGGGTGTTGAAATGGGAATCACTAACTATGTAGCACCATCCACAAGACCTGAAAGATTATCCGAAATAAGGGATATCGTTGGAAAAGAAGCATTCATGATTTCTCCAGGAGTTGGAACCCAAGGTGGAGACCCAAGAGAAACATTAAAGTACTCCAATGCATTGATTATCGGAAGATCCATTTACAATGCAGAAGACCCTCAAAAAGCAACTAAAGACATTGTTGATTCAATCCAATAATTAGTAAAGATAATTAATAAAAATAATTAATCAATTCCATTTTCATTTATAGTATTAAAAGGTGTAAATTTGTTTAATATTAGTTTAGCGTTATCCTATTTCTTTTCTGGCTTTTTTATGAAGCTTTCAGATGATGAATATGATGAAGAGTCAAAGAAGATAAAAGCTATTTTTCTTGGAATAATCTGCGGATTATTTACAGCGTATGCATGTTCAATCGATTTGGATGCAGCTTGCATCTTCATAGCAATTCTTATCGGAAACATCTTGGCTTTTAAGGTTGATGGAATTCATCATGTCGCTACAATGGCTTCATTTGTAATAGCTTTCCTATTATTGGGATTGCCATCATTCACATATATTTCCATTATCACAATAATAATCTGCATGATTGGAGCAATCATCGATGAGTTAGGAAACGACAATGAGCAAATCTATTCAAAAAGCAAGTTCCTTGAATATTTCTTTGAATATAGGTTTGCATTAAAAGTAGTGATTCTATTGCTTGTTTTAATTGGCTTATTGAACATTTGGAGCTTTATCTATTTCCTATGCTTTGAAATAGCTTATGAAATAGCTAGAGTATTCTTTGAAAAAATGAGTGAAAGAGGTAAAAAAAGAAAAACTAAAAAAATAAATTGAATAAAAAAAGAAAAAAAGAAAAAAAGAGATTAAGTTTTCACCATAAACCTAATCAATTCTATTAAGTGCATCAGCAACTATCAATGGGAAAATGATAGTCACATCACCAATGACAGTAACTAAATTTGAACCATGCTTTGCCTTGGACCATGATTTTGCTTCCTCTAAAGGAGCACCACTTAAACTACCGGTTTCAGGCCTATCCATAGTTATTTGAAGACCTGCATCTATTCCTCCCTTCAATAGGTTTGAGGCAAGGGTGTAATGCTTTGGAAGACCTCCACCTAACATTACAGCACCGATCTTTTCAGATTCAAATACAAGGTCTGAGAGGTAATGCATGTCTCCAACTGCATCCACTACAAGAGTATGGTCCTGTGTAAACATCCATAGCTGAAGACCGAACATGCTGTCAATGAGCCCTGGAGCAAAGATTGAAACATCATTCAATGCTGCTTGCCTTAGGATTGAATTGTCATCATCAATCAATAATCCAACTTCTTTTAGCAGCCTTTGAATAGAGATGATTCCCTTATCCTCATCATTGTCCAAATCCTCGCTGATTTTCTCAAAAATCTTGATTATTTCACTTTCGAATACCTCAAAGTCATCTCCTTGAGTGTATACATCAGCAATTCTGCCTATTCCTGCATCATTAAGCTCTTCATCCTTGGTTCCGAGATCTCTGTAATGTCTTCCTCCGAAAGCTTCAAGCAAGTCATGGGTTATGTTTGCTCCGCTTGTAATCAAGACCTTGATTCTCTTTTCCCTAATCAGGTCAGCTACAATATTACGCATTCCACCAGGAACCAAAGGACCTCCCAAGCTCATGAAAATGTCCATATCCTTATCATTGATCATGTCCACTAGCAAATTGGAAGCCCTTGCAACTCTTCCAGCTCCTAAAACGCCTGATTTGTCAAACTGTTCCATCAATTCGCTAACAGTCATGTCCTTCTTTAATTTCAATTGATCAACTTTCATAAAATCCACACTTAAAACACTACAATCGTATAAAAAAATATTAAAAAATAAAAATAATAGAAGAAATAAAAAATAGAACAAAATTCTTCTAAACGAATATAAATTTAAATATCATCTTCCAAATCGTTGTCATTCAACAATGGGAAATTATTCAGATTGGTAATTGTTTCAATCAAGTCAGTACGGGTAACAACACCGATTGGAGTGTAATCATCATCAACTACAATCAATCTGCTTATTCCGAACTTATACATCTTGTAAACGGCAGTAGCAATCTTTGTATCCTTATCAATGAAGAACAAACGCTTGGACATAATATCCCTAACATCCTCATTTTCCTTACCTTCAGCCAATGCCTTTACAATATCCACCAATGAAACCATACCAATTGCTACACCTTCAGTGATTACTGGCGCTCCATCAATATTGTTTTTTGAAAGGAGACAAGCAGCATCCTTAATTGAATCTCCAGGCTTTAAATAGATCAAATCCAATGTAGCTATCTCATAAACAGAGTTTTTAGGAATGCTTCTGATAGTGCTGATATCCAATAATAGGATATTGTCCATATCATCCCTGCCTACGATTTCACCAATAACACCCAGGTTATTGACAGGAGTAGGTCCTACACGGATAATATCTCCTACATGCAAATCCTTAATGCTTCCTAAAACCTTAATTACAGCTTCACATTCACCAGGGTGCGGTACGCTTGTAAACTCAATCTTAGCTACTGAAACATCCTCCAGCTTTTTATTCTCCTTATAGACAGGAACTTTAGCATTGCTGTCTGTAAATGAAATATTCAAGGTATGGTATGCTTCAATAGTTGGCTTATAGCCCCCACGAGGACCTGGCACTCCTTTTACAAGACTTAAGCTCCTAAGAGATTGCATCTGATTTCTGATGGTCCCAGGGTTTCTGTTCATCACTTCAGCAATGTCTTCACCCTTAATGGACTTGCCATCTGAGTTTTGATACAAATTAATTAAAGTCTGTAAAATTTCCTTTTGTACAGAAGTCAACATTTTAGACACCTAAATGTAAAAATATTAGCATTTAACAATTAAAACACTTAACCAACTTAAATTAACCGTCCTTTTTTGAAAATATCATTATAAAT
>JAZNRM010000180.1:0-2106 GCA_045590695.1 Methanobrevibacter sp. | reverse complement strand
GAAAACATTCCTATGGAAGGTGTAGAAAGATTCCAACAACAAGTAGAACTTGTTGACATGATCGATAACGAAGACGGTGGAGCAATCACTGCAAAAGTAAAAGAATGTATCGAAAAAGATCCTGGTGCTTTTGAAGAAGATGCTATGGTTATTGAAGTGAAAGAAGGAGATGACGACGACGACGATGGTGAAGAAATTCGCCCTATCTCTCCAGAAACTGCATTACTTGAAGCAAGAATCAGAAATATTGATACTCAAGTAAAATTAGTTGGTGCTGTACAAAGAAATATGGCAGGTAACTATTCAGGTAAAGTCCAAGGTATTATGATTGGATTAGTATTTACTTTAGTAATCGGTTTCTTATTATTAATGGCACCGTTAATAGGTGTATAAACTGGAGGTTTTATTTATGGTTAAATTTTCAAACAAACCAAATACTCGTGGTATTAAAAATGCTTCTAGTGATGTAGAATACCGTGCTAAGCTCTTAGGCAGAGAAGGAAGATTATTCGCTGGCGTAATCAGCACCAGATTTTCTGGAATTGCTATCGGTATTGGAATTGCTCTTTGTTTAGCTGTTGTTATTCCATACTTAGCTAAATTATGTGGATTATAGAGGTGTAAAAAATGTCTGAAGAAGAACAATCAGTACCTCAAATTATTGTATCTACCGACGATATGTCAGCTGCTATCAATAAATTAGATGAAGCTGAAGAAAAAGTAGAATTTGCTGTTGGGGAATACTTCCAACGTTTAGGTCAACAAAACGGTAGAGATATTGGTATTTTATATGGTATAATTTTAGGTCTTGTAATTTTAATAGTGTCCATTGAATTTGGTTTAGTAAGCGCAATGAGTACTATTATGGCAGGATTAATCTAAATTGGAGGATTATAAATGTTTAGATTTGATAAAGAACAACTCGTCGTAGATATTGCTGGAGTAAAAATGGGAGGACAACCTGGAGAATACCCTACCGTTTTAGCAGGAACTATCTTTTACGGCGGACACAAAATTATTAGTGATGAAAAAGCAGGAGACTTTGATAAAGACGCTGCTGAAGGATTAATTAAAACTATGGAAGAAATGTCTGATGTAACCGGAAACCCTTGTGTTGTACAAACTTTCGGTGCTACTGCAGAAGCTATGGTTAAATACTTAGAATTTGTAGGAGACGTCTGTGACAAACCTTTCCTTATCGACTCAACTGCTGCAGCTGCAAAAATTGCAGGTGTAGAATACGTACAAGAAGTAGGATTAGCTGAAAGAGCTGTATACAACTCCTTAAGTATGGCTGCTGAACCTGGTGAAATCGAAGCTGTAGCTAACTCCGACATCGACGCATCCATTCTCTTAGGTTTCAACCCAATGACTCCTGGTGTAGCAGGTAAACTCGAAATCTGGGAAACTGGTGGATCTGTAATCGATGAAGGTATTCTCGAAATGGCAGAAAGATGTGGAATTACCAAACCATGGATGGACGTAGCAGTAACTCCTTTAGGACAAGGTGCAGGTCCTGCAGTAAGAACTTCCTACGCTGTAAAAGCTAAATGGGGATACCCTGTAGGTTCCGGTATTCACAACGTACCTTCCGCATGGGATTGGTTAAGACAATACAAAAAAGAACACAAAGAAGCATGGCCTGTTTGTGATATAGGTTCCAACATCGTACAACAAATGGCTGGTGGAGACTTCGTACTTTTCGGTCCTATCGAAAACTCAAGACTCGCATTCCCAGCTTGTGGTATGGCAGATATTATGATTGCTGAAGCAGCAAGAGATATCGGTACCGAACCTATTGAAGAACACCCATTGAACTTATTATTATAATTTGAAAGGGTCCGAGATTAGATGATTCTTTCATCTAATCTTTTCTTCAAATTATAATTTTTTTCTATTTTTAATTTATTTTAACATTTTTTGCTCAATTTAAACTATTTTTATTTAATTTAAACTATTTTTGCCCAATTTAAACTATTTTTAGCTATTTTTAATAATTCGCTTATTTTTCTAATTTCAACATTTTTAAAATTCCTTATCACAATTATATTCTATTTTACTATTTTTCAAAATAATTTAACAAAATTTATATTATTTGATGAAAAT
>JAZNRM010000179.1:0-2458 GCA_045590695.1 Methanobrevibacter sp. | reverse complement strand
ATTTTTTTTTAATTGAATATTTTCCATCAACTACTTTTTTAACTTTTAAAATTAATAATTTAAATTTAACTACTGAACTGCTTTTTTTAAACCTTAAATCACCCTAACAGACTTTTCAAAAAACTTTTCAAACAAGATTTTAGCCCACTTTATACCATCAGAATGCTCATTTAAAATAAAGCAGGAATTGTCAAAAAGACCATCCTTAAAGAAAAGACTCAAGGACATGAATTCATCACAGATTGTCAAGAACACCTTTAAGTCATAATCCACCTTTCTAATGATCACTTGGCCCTTTTTAGAAAAATCAGCCAAGTCATCATAATATTTGGAGTTCCTTAAGGAAGAGAGAACCTCGTCATTTGTAATCAAAAGCAAATGGTCACCGTTTTCCAGATTTTCCAATATTATCTCCAGATGTTCCTCTAAAAATATAGGCAGAATTATTTCCATATTGCCGCAATTGCTCAATAGCTCAAGGTATTTTGTGAATGACTTTGACAGGTTATGCTCATCAGATTCCACAAAAACAGAATCCTTAAGCAAATAGGTATTTCTAAAGGAATCCCTTGGAATTGATTCAATCGAATGATTAAGCCAAAAATCCCTATTGATTTCGAAAATATACAAATCCATAAAAAGCTTTTTCAAGCTTGCAGAACATAAGACACCTTTAGAGGATAGAGAATATCTTTTAAAATTCTTTTTTATCAGATTGATGCGTTCCAATTCCTTCAATCCATGCAATATTGAAGCTGAAGGCTTATCCAATTCCTCCCTAAATGCATTTAGATCATACTCCCTTTCTGATAACAATAACAAAAGCAAAGGCCTCATTTTAGAAGCCAATAAAAAGCGAACGGTTATGAAATCATTATATCTATTTAGTGAATCCTCTTCATTAAACATCAAATCACCTAAAAAATCAATCCAAAATCAAAGGCAGTGCATTATCATCATATGAATCAAAGATAGTCAATCCCCAACTAATTGCCTTTTTCCTATTTGAGAGCAATAATCTGTTTTGGTCATAAGTTCCATCAAGCTTAAACAATCCCACTGTAATGAATTCATTGGAAATTGCAAGAGCTATTTTAATATCGTGATTTAAGTATTTTATGGAAAAATTGCCATCATAAATCCCTTTTTTAACAACATCCTTTCCAATATCCCTAATAAAGCCATCCAGTATGTCCCTTGAAACTATCAATTCCACCTTGATTCCCTTTAAGATCAATCTTCGAATCAATTTTGGATATTCCGGGTGCAGGTAAGGGAAAATGACCTTCAAGTTTCTTGAGTTTTTAAATAGTCGCTTGAACTCCTTATGTGTCTTGTAGATATCCATTGAATTGCATCTAATCAATTCAGAGCCTTCCAAAGAGGATAACTTGTTTAAATCATCAATGGATAAAGATGAGATATCATGGTCTAGCCAAAAATCTGAATTATTGGTTATAGTTGAAATCACATCCTTAAAATCCAGCAAAATTGTAATATAAATCAATCCTAAATTTGTCAATTGAAAACTGTTATGGATTTTCTCAACGTAACCCTCATCGCACAGCTTATGGATATTACTTGAAATTGAGCTGTAGCTCAATAGAGACTTCTTATTTATATCCCTTATTTTCAAAGGGCCATTCAATAAATCCACCAAGACTCTTATCCTAATATCCGAATTATTTAAAAATTTCAACTCATCTCCAACAACTGAGAAATAATACATATTACCACCATTTATAGATTATCAAACCAATTGATAAACTAAACAAAAATCATTTATTGCTCAATAAAACTAAGCAAACAAGAACAAGAACAAAACAAACAAAAGTTAAAAGCCCATAAGTTAAAACACCCCTAAATTAAATAAATAACCTAATTAAAGGTTAAGATTCAATCATATAATCTGTTAACGAATAGTTAACTCAATTAATTATTTTAATATACCCCTATATAAACATGCTAGAAAAACATGAACAACAATAACATGAACAGAACAGAGTTCGCACAGGAATACAGCATTGATACAGGCAAAAATAATGCAAATAAAAACAATGCAAGCAAAAACAACACACAGAAGAATACAAATAAATGTAACTAATTGAGGTGGGCGGCCTTTCTTTTTGGAAAGGCCGCTTTTTATAATAATAAGGAAGAAAAAAGAAATGAAAAAAGAATGAAAAAAGTTGAAAAAGTTGTTGACAGGAAGCGACGATTTTGTTATCATATCATTCGTTGCTGCGAAAACAGCAGACGAACAGGATGAAAAAGTACAGAAAATAATACTTGACTGTTTATATAAAATCTGTTAACATAATGTTCGTTGCTGAAACGGAAGCGACAAAATACAACAAAAAAGTACTTAAAAAAGTACTTGACGAAAAAGAAGACATCTGATAAGATATTCTTCGTTGCTGAAAAGCAAACTTGATCCTTGAAAACTGAACAATGGATA
>JAZNRM010000178.1:0-3682 GCA_045590695.1 Methanobrevibacter sp. | reverse complement strand
GTTGTGTTTTTTATTATATTTGTAATAAATAGTAATTATTATTAAATATTTGATTGTAGTTTTAGGTGTTTAATTATGATGAGAATAAGTATGTCTTTGCCAAAAAAGCTTTTGGCTGAGTTTGATGAAGTTTTAAAAGACAGAGGTTATCAATCACGTTCAAAAGGTATTCGTGATGCTTTAAGCGATTACATTTTAAGATATCAATGGATGAATGAAATGGAAGGTCAAAGGGTAGGTGTAATCACCATTATCTACGATCATCATTTCACTGGCGTTATGGAAAGCTTAGCTGACATCCAGCATGACTATAGAAATGAAATCAATGCGAGCATGCACATTCACATGACCCATAAGTACTGTATGGAAGTCATTGTTGTAAATGGTGAAGTTACACATATCAGGGAATTGACTGAAAGAATGATGAGACTTAAAGGTGTAGAGCATGTAAAACTCACCTCTACAGCTAACGGCGAGTCTTTAGACCATGACCACGACCATGATCATGACCACAGTCATTAAACATTAACTTTTTCTTAATTTTTTTAATTAAAGTTCATTATCTTAATGAATTTTTAATTAAATTTTTAATTTTCATGGCTTTATTAGCCAATTTTATCTATTTTTTTTAAATCTTTTGATTGGGTGTTATTATGAAATTCAATGTAAATTCCTATCATTTTAAGCTTTTAAGAGATTATGAAAGACTTAGCGCTTTCAAGGAAGCCATTGATGATTATGCAATCAGAAATGATGCAAATTCCAATGGCTCAAATCCTAAACTGGCATTTGACTTGGGATGCGGTTCTGGAGTTTTAAGCTATTTTGCAAGTGAATATATGGATAGGATTATAGCTATTGAATTAAATAATTCAACCTATCAATTAGCTAAAGAGAACCTTAAAGAATTCGATAACATTCAAGTCTTAAATGATGATATATTGAGCTTTGATTTCAGTAAATTAAATGAAAAGGCAGAGCTGATTATTTGTGAGATGTTGGATACTGCATTGATAGATGAGGAGGAAGTTCCTGTATTGAATCGTGCAAGGAAATTCCTAAAGGATGGTGGAGAAATCATACCTAAAGGAATGATCAATTCAGCTGAGGCAGTATTCATGAACAATCACTTCATTCAGTATGAAGATGATGAATACAGTCCAATTTATGTTTCTTTAGGTGAGTCTGTTGTTTACAGTGAATTTGACTTCATGAATGAAATCGATTGCAACTTCTCTGCAGAAATAGAATTGAAAATCTATGGTAAGGAAGAGTTAGATAAAATTGGCTTTGAAGAGAATTTAAATAAAGAGAAATATGAAAAATTCAATTTTAAAGAAAATTTTAATATTGAAGAAGATAAATTAAAGATTAATGGTATCAAGCTAACAAGCTTTACCAAAATGAATGATAATATAATCTGTGGACCTACTCCAATGCTAAACCCTGCAATGCTCGTTCCAATTGAAGAGACTGAAGTGAGATGCGGTGATGCCCTTAGATAAGATTGGAATATGTCATGGGTGGTGGAGTGGAAACCATAAGGACTGAAATTTTAGAAATTATTCATAAAGATTAGGTGAATATTCAATATTTTTCAATTAATCTATAAGATGTTCAACAGATATGAATTATGTTGAATGCATACTTTTTTAGTTGCATTTCAAGTGTAAAAATTTTCAAGTTTTTCAAATGTATTTTCCAGTGATAAAATGTTAAATAATTTGGATAAAATAAGTTCAGATATTGATTTGTTTTTAGAAAACTGCGATAGTCTTCTTATTTTAGGTATAGGAAATGATATTCGTGGAGATGATGGTTTAGGACCATATATAATCAATCAATTGTCTATTTTAAAAGATTATATCTTGAATAATACAAATCTAAATGATATAAATCAAGAAATCAATAAAAATGAACTTGAAACTCAAGATAATGAATTTGAGTTTTTTGATAATGTAATTGATATTAACACTGGAAATACACCTCTAAATGAGGGTCTTGATTCGTACATAAACGAACTTAATGTTGATGTAAATGAGTCATTGATTGAAAGGTTGGATAAAACATTTTTAATCAATGGCGGATCTGTTCCTGAAAACTTTACAGGACTTATCAAGAAAATTGACCCATCACATATCATACTGATTGATGCAAGTTTGATGAAAATGCAAGCAGGTGAGATAAACATTGTAAATAAGGACAATATAGCAGATATCAGCATTTCAACACACTCAATGTCATTAGCATATCTGATTAAATATTTGCAGTTGGAAAAGGAATATAACATTCTCTTCATTGGCATTGAACCTGAAATCATGGACTTGTCATTTGAATTGTCTGATAATGTTAAAGAGTCATCAGACATGCTTGTCAAATTGCTCTTTGAAAAGATTTTAGCAATTTAAGATTAAATTTCTTGGGAAATGCTCTATTCTTCTTTCTTTTTTAGTAAATTATATTTAATACGATTTTAAATATATTAATAGATTAAGGAATTCTAATGTGATTTTATGAAAGTGTTGTTTATTGGATCAAGATTATACGATGATGTGGCTTATCATGTTGATGAATTGGGAGTGGAAAGCATAATAACCGAATCAAATGAGGATGCTCCTAATTTGGATTTGCCTACAAAATATTATATAGTTCCAAGAGGAATGGATAAGCCAATGGAAATAGCTATTGAAGAGGAAGTTGATGCGATTGTTCCCCTTTTAGGAATAGACCCTCCATTGATGAGTGTAGCTATAATGAAGGAGGAAATAGAGAAAGAGCATAATATTCCAGTAATCTCCTCCAATGTTAATGCCGTATCCATTGCATCCGATAAGATAAAAACCAAGGAATTCTTTAAATCAATCAATCTCAACGTTCCTCCAGCAAATGTCTTGAATGGAAATGACTTTGACACTGAAGAGGAATTTATAGAAAAGTTAGGCTTCAATTTCCCTATTGTATTGAAGCAAGGAGAAGGCCAAGGTGGTAAGGACATTTGCATAACAAATGACTTTAGTGATGTTTTGGATTACTTTGAGAATTTTGAGCAAGCATTGATTGAGAAATTCATCGAAGGATCTGAAGTTTCCATTGAAGTCATTGGATGGAACGGAGAATACTTGCCATTGGTTCCTGTTTACAAAGGGGAAACCAATTTGGAAGGAATTCATCCAATCAAAAGACTTAGATATGGTCCTTGTGACTTTGAAGAGATGGATAATGAGGAGTTTAGAAAAATAGCAAAGCACATTGCATCTAACCTTGAATCTGAAGGAACAATCGATATGGACTTGATTTATTCAAAAGATGAAAACAAGGTTTATGCAATTGAAATAAACACCCGTCCAAGCGGTACAAGATACCTTTCCTTTGCCTGTACAGACTTGAATCCATTGAACTTGCTTGTAGACATTGCAGTAGGAAAATTCGATGTAAAAGAGCTTGAAAAGGAAATGAAGAGTTATTATACTTTAGAGATTCCAATTGGCGATTATGAAGGGCCAGCTCCTCAGGAACCTGTAAAGGAATACATAAATGGCAATTTCATTGTTCATGGACCTAAAGGATACCAAAGGGTAACAATTAGGGGAAACACTCGTGAAGAAACCTTTGAAATAGCTAAGGAATTAACTGGCAATGATTATAGTTTTTAATTCCTTTTAATTTTCTTATTTTTTTCTAA
>JAZNRM010000177.1:0-25680 GCA_045590695.1 Methanobrevibacter sp. | reverse complement strand
GGCTCAGTGATATCCTGACAATATTTATTAATCGAAGAGGGCGATAAATTCATTATTTCTGCAAATTCAGCTTGCGTTACACCATTTTTCTTTAAAAGTTCTTTTAATCTTGCACCAATCATATTCTTTACCTCCTTGAGTTGTGAAGCTATTATAATACCAAAATCAAAAAAATACTACATTTTTATTACAAAACTCTACAATTTTACAAAAAAGCCTTGAATAATTGAATGATAGTGATAAAATTAGCAGTGTAAAGAAATTTACGAAGAATTTGTGAACAGAAAGGAGAAAATAGAAATGATTTCTGGATGTAATTTACGAGCTGAACGAGCAAGGATGAATCTCTCAATTAATGAACTTTCTGAATTAATTGGTTTTTCGAGTGCTTCCATCTTCAATTGGGAGAAAGATATTAGCGGTATTTCGGCAGGAAATTTGCTTGTTCTAGCGAACTTCTTCAATGTATCGGTTGATTATCTGTTGAATGTTAAAAAGGAGGAAGGCTAAAAATGAAAGCAATGAATTCAACAATTGTTCTTTATCCTGAACTAAGAAGAAGATTCAAGAATTCTCAGGATATTGCCGATTCTATCAATCGTAGTTCGAACTATGTAAAGTTGCGAATGACCTCTACCAGTGGTAAAGATTTTACCGATAGAGAGAAAAAGATTTTAGGATTAGAAAACGGAGGTAATTAAAATGTTAAGCCCAACAAATGTTTTGATTGTTATTGGAGCTTGGACTTTGGGAGCTGTTATCGGATTAGTAATCATGGCAATCCTTGATAAAAGAATCTATGATGATTGTTTTGAGAATATAGATAGACTGGAAAAATATCAAGTGAATGTTGTCGATACAGCAAAAAATGAAGTTCAAAATCTTAAAGATGAGATTCGAGCTCTTAAGAAAGAGAATGCAGAACTTGCTTCTGCACTGGCCATTATTAGAACTAATAATGAAATTGAACAAAGGTTAAGAAAAACTCTTAATAAGAGCTATGATTGGAATTTGACAAATGGGAAAGATTATTAATTTTTTTGTTTTGGCAACATTTCTATTCAAGAAACTACTTCCTGAGAAGAACTTAGGAAGGATCCAGAAAGAAGAGTTTAATATTCTCGGAACTCAGATTCGAGAAAGGAGGAAACCATGAAATATAAAGAAAAGAACTTGAAGATGAAGAAAAATCGCTCTGGCAAGCAAACTACATTCTTATCAACAAGTTCTATATCAATTATATCACATTAGAGGAGGCCATAATGAACAAAGAGCGATATATAGTTCTTCCAGAGTGGCTGATGAGTATAAAAGAAATAAGTTTGGCTGAAAAGATAATATTGGCTTTTGTTTTGGGATTTCCAGATTTAAGTTATTCAGGAGGCTATGAATATATAGCCCAAAGAACTTCAATCTCAATTGGATACGTTGAAAAAACAATTCGTAACATGAAAAAAAATAATCTTCTTGTGATTAGAGGTAGAGGTAACAAAAAAACAATTTCTGTAAATTCGGACAATTTATCCGAATTCAGAAAAAAATCGGACAATTTATCCGAAAAAAATCGGACAATTTATCCGCAAAATTCGGACAATTTATCCGTTTCTCATATATATAAGAATAACCTAGAGAATAAACTAGAAGAAGAAAGAGTGAGTGCTAATTTATTAGATAGCGAAAAATCTGAATCACACAAACAAGAAGTTCTTCAAGTTTTGAAAATGTTTAGATCCTTATATTCCAATCAGATTAAAAAGAAAAGCAAAAAGCAGCTTCAGCAAGAAGAAGAAATCTGGATTCAAAGTTTCGCTGATGAATCTCCAGAAAATCTTCATTCAGCTTTTTATGAATATGTAAAGCGAAGTAAATATTATCCAAGTATTGCTGAATTTCAAGAAGTTCTGAATCTGGTTAAAGATGTATCAAGATATGAGATATCAAGTGAGCTTCAAACAATAGAGCCAATGGATGCTAAAAATCTAGAAGAACTTGATTCTTTGATTAGAAGCCACTTTTGCTAAGAAAATTAATTACAGAAGAATTTTTACGGAGGTAGAAAAATGAACAAATCTTATCAAAAGCAATTCAAAGATAAGTTTGCAGAATTAAAAACGAAAGATAAATCAGCTTTTTATGTTATCGATGAAAACGAAGAAACGAAAAATCCATTCTTCGAAATTGGAGAAGAATATTTCGTTAGAACAACGATTGTTACTTCCAATGGAATTTATCCGGCTGTTTTCCCAGTTGGAAAAGAAATCGATGGAATATCAGTAAGAGTTTGTGATTCGATTTGGAAATGCTTATTGCTTGCATTATGCATGATTCCAGAAATGGAATCGGAGGAAATTGAATCTGATATTGAAGATGATTCTGAAGAAGATCTTCCGAAGCAAAGTTCGGAAGAAGATTCGGAGGAAGTAGCAAAAATGGATATAGCCTTAACTTCAATCTGCAAAAGATACAATCTTGACATCCATAAAGTTAAGCAAACTTATCAGCTTAATTCAGAGCCTGATAAGAAGAAATATCAATTAGCTATTCGAGAAGTTCCTAATTATGTAGAAAAAAAATTCAATATTGAAGGATGGAAAAAGAAATGAAGCTGCTATTTCTGGTTGGAACAGGAGGAACAATGAATCGAGAAGATAAGATATTTTTTGCAGATATGTTCTTAAGCAAATCTTTTTCTCATCAGGTGGAAATTGATGCTATAAGAACAAAAATTGAAATGCTAGAGCAAGAAATTAATAGAGTTGTTGCTGATTACGACAAAAAAGAAATTTCTTCTTCTAGAAGTGGTAATACTCAAGAAAGACTATTAGCTATTCTCATTGACGAAAAAGCAGAACTTAAGAAAAGAATAAAAGAACAGGCTGAGCTAAATAGAAAAACATTCAAATTGATATCTAGGATAAATGATTCGTTTGATAGAGCGATATTAATAAATAGATATTGCAATAGAAAATCTTGGTTTTCCATATCGAAATTATTGCATAGCTCGGAGGCTACGATTTTTCGACATCGAGAAAAAGCTCTTCTGGAAATTTACGATATTATTAAAGAAGAGAAGGAAGTGGAAGAATGACAGAGTTTAGACAAGAAATCAAAGATGCGCTTTTGAATTTGTATGCTGTAGTTGAAAAGAATGGATATGATGCTAGATACATTACGATGTACATTTTCAATGATGAACATTGTTTCGTAGCTGGTTGTTGGAACACTCGAAAGACAGATAAAGACAAGCACTTTGATATGACATTCGACTTTGATGAAGAAAGCGAGGTGAATTAAATGTTAGCAAGAAAATGTGATTTTTGTGGTGATTTTTATGAGTATTACGAAGGCTACAGTGATAATGCAGAAAAAGCAAACACAATTAAGTTTATTGATAGGTCTAAAGACAATTATTGTGTGGAACGTGAAATATACGACTTGTGTCCAAGATGTCTAAATGAGGTATTAGGGTTGGTGGAAAAGTTGAAAAATAGTCAAGCTGAAGAACCATTTCCAACGATTAGAGTGCGTTGGAAGAATGAGCAAGAACCATTGCCAACGATTGAGGAAATGCGTGAATACATTAAGGATTATTGTGATAATCGCTCTTGTAAAGAGTGCCTTATCCATAAGCGGTCAAAACATAGAACTCATCCCTGTTTTGACGAAAGGTTTACAAGTGACGAAGAAGTTATTATGAACTACAAAGCATTTAAGAAAGTGAGGTTTTGAAAATGGATTTAGTTTATTGTAGTTGTCAAGAGTGTAAGTTTAACAATGGTCGTGACGGTTGTGAAGCAATTCTTATAAATCTTGATTGGGAAGGTGTATGTACTTCTTTTGAAAGCACAGAAAGTGAGGCGGACGAATGACACTATTGGAAGTTTTACAAAGAATAGCTGAAGCTAAAGAACGAGGGGAAAAAGTAGATTTACGAGCTCAAGACCTAAGAGGTACAGACCTAAGTGGCGTAACTCTAAAAAGAGCGTATTTAAGTGGTGCAGACTTAAAAGGAGCAATCTTAATTGGAGCAAACCTACATCGCTCAAACTTAAGTGGTGCAGACTTAAGAGGGGCGAACCTATATGGAGCAGACCTGCGAGAGGCGAACTTAGAAGGGGTAGATTTAAGAGGGGCAACCCTAAGTGTAGCAAACCTGCGCAGAGCAAATCTACAACACGCAGATTTATACGGAGCGAACCTAGATTTTTCATGCTTGCCATTATCTTGCGGAAGCCTGCAAATGCACATAGACGAGCGACAAGCGAAGCAGTTACTTTATCATGTTTTAAGTCTAGTTAATTACTCAAAGCATATAAGCGAAAAAACTAAAAGACTGCTCTTAACTCCAGAGAAAGTGGCCTATGCAAACCAATTTCACAGAGTCGGTGAAGTGCCTGAACTACAAGCGATTAAAGAAAGCGAGGTAGAAGAATGATGTTTTTCAAAAAATCAAAACGAATTAAGGAACTAGAGAAAGAAAATGAAGAGTTAAGGAGATTAATAATTAGAATCGAGAGCGATTTTAATGGGAGAGCCTCTAAGAATAGCAAAGGAGAGATAAATTTAAATGATAGTGATGGAATCTAAAAAAGGAAAGCCAGTTGAACTTCTTAATACTGAAGTTGATGAGTTTATTGCTGAAGGAAGAGAAAAGATGGAAATTTATAACTGGCTAACAAAATCTAATATCTTCACTTCTGTAGATGCAAAAATCTACAGAAGGCAAGGAAGCTTCTATGCCATCTATAAAGATTCATTCGGAAGAACAAGTCATCGATTTTTAGCTTTATATCAGGTTAAGCCAATGATCAAGAGAATGAATAAGAAGAAATTTGTTGAGTTATTCGGAGGTATTGATGAAGAAGAAGAGTAGAATTGAATTATTTAAATTTTTTCTAACCGAGAAGATTAGAAAAAATGGATTCGGCAGAACTGGCACTTCTTATTGTTTCTTGTTGCTACGATTACAGAGATATTGTTTGTTCAGCGAATGATTTTCCGTGTAAAAAGGGAGAATTAGATAATTGCAGAGATTGTATTAAGCTTTGGTTAGAGAAGGAGAATTAAAATGAAAAACGAAAGAATTGTATTAATAAAAAGAGAATATTTAAGTTCTCATCCAGAAAACCCAAGAAGAGATATTGGAGATATTAGCGATTTGAGAGCTTCTATCAGAGAGCATGGAATTATGCAGAATCTGACAGTTATCCCAATAGAAGATAGCGAAGGTAACTATAGAATCCTGATTGGCCATAGAAGATTTGCAGCTTCCGAAGGAATCGTTAATGAGCTTCCATGTGTTGTAGTCGAAGGACTAAGCAAAAAAGAACAACTTTCTATAATGCTTGCAGAGAATATGCAAAGGCAAGATTTAACTATTATAGAACAAGCAAAAACTATTCAGCTTATGCTAGATTTGGGAGATACTATCTCAGATGTTGCGAAGAAAATTGGTTATTCAGAAACAACCGTTTACCATAGGGCTGAGATAGCTAAGCTTAATGAAGAAGATATTGTAAAAGCTCAAAAAACTTGGCAACTTTCGATTTCTGATATGATTGAACTGGAAAAGGTGAAAGATATAGAAAAAAGAAAAGAGATTCTTTCAAAGTCTAAAGATAAAAGAACTCTTGATTGGTACATTAAAGATTATTTGGATGAGCTCAGAATTCAAAGCGAAAAAGAAAAAGTGATTGATATTCTTGGCGAACTAAATATAGAATTTATTGCTGATAGAAGTTTTTATGAATTCACCAAACATTCAATTCTACTATCTTTTACTCCTTCAGATATGAAAAATATTGATGAGTTCAAGAAGAATCTTCAAGAAGAATTAGATTCTAAATCGGAGGGAATTGGGGAATTATATTGTTGCCATTCGTATTCAACCAGATACTTAATTTTCTATTCCACGAGTTGAAGATTTGAAGAATTTCTATCAAGTTGAAAATGATTTGTTTGAATCGGAGGAAATTAACGAATGAATAACAGAGAAATACTAAGCGATAAGGAAGTTACGAAGTTTATATCTAGAGTCAAAGAATGGATGGGAATCGAGGAGGAGAAGAATGACGAACCGAGAGATGTTAAACTCAATGAGTGATGAAGAATTAGCAGGTTTTCTTCTTAGGAACAAAGCAAATTGCGATTTGTGTGCATTTGCATTTAGCAGCAAAAGAAATCTTTGCCTAGATAATCTTTGCATTCAAGGTGTTATGTGCTGGCTAGAACAGGAGGTTGAAGAGGATGGGAAGAATGGATCGAGATGATATATTAGTGATGTTTTTTTGCTCGTTAATTATTATTACAATACAAGAAAAGAAAAAGTTGATAGTAAATGAGAGTTTGAATTGTGTTAATTTCATATCGTACAAAGTGCCAATCCATAACTAGGCGATTGTGTTGAATCATAATTCTCCTTTCGAAAAGCTAAGCTGAAAATCTTAGCTTTTCTTTTATAAAAATATGAGAAGTGTAGAAGAAAAGTTTTATAAAAATTCTGCCTGGGAAAATTGCAGGGCAGCATATCTACAAACAGTTCAAGGCAATTGCGAAAGATGCATAAAGAAGGGAATACTGGAACCAGCAAAGATTGTTCACCATAAGATTCATTTGAATGAAGCGAATGTTAATGATCCAGAAGTTGCTTATGGTTTTGAAAACCTTGAAGCTCTTTGCTTGGATTGTCACAATAAAGAGCATTTTGAGAAAAAAACGAGCAAAAGATGGAAATTTGTGAATGGAGAACTAAGAGTGCTGGAATAATATCCCCATATATTTTTTAGCCCAATATGCTCTTGGGAGAACGGTCGGTGGGGGATGGAATACACGCACGGTGTCAAATTATATGGGTTTTGGAAGTCGGGAGGCCCGGTTCTGGGCTTCCAAAAAGTAAAGTTTGCGAATAAGGAGGAATGAATCGAAATGAAGCTAAAGTATAGGGATTTAAGGAAATCTATTCTAAATCTTGCCGAAACTGTCGGAATTAAGAATAGACCAGTATTTGAAAAAACTTTAGATAGATTTGTTTTCCTTCAGGAAGTATTGGATGAACTTCAGGAGGCAATTCGCAAAGATGGAATGACAATAACAAAAGAATATGTTAAAGGGCGAGAAAATATTTGCATCAATCCAGCTGTATCGGAATATAACAAAACCGTTAATATTTCGAACTCAACAGCTTCTACTCTGAATTCGATGTTATGCTTGGATGCAAAAAAACAAACTGAGGAAGCTGGAGAAGCTTCTTCAAAATTAAGAGAAATGCTTGCAAAGAAGAATGCCTGCTAGAAAAAAATCTTATGGTTACATAACAGAATATTTCGAAGCGATAAAGAAGAAGAAAGTAACTGCTCCAGAAACAATAAAAACTTGGTATTCAATTGTAATTGGAGAACTTAATAAGAAGAATTATTTCTTTTCGGAGGAAAGAGCAAGCGAAGTAATTCTTTTTATGGAAACTTTTCTTCATCATTATGAAGGAAAACTTGCTCCTCAATTAATAAAACTGGAGCTTTGGGAAAAAGGTTTTCTTTCGGTAGTTTTTGGAGTATTAGATAAAGAAGGTTATCGTCAGTTTAATGAAGTTCTTCTTCTATGTGGAAGAAAGAATGGAAAAACTTTATTAAATGCCGGTATTGCACAATATATGCTATTTCTTGATGAGTATGGCCCAAAAGTTTATTTCGCAGCTCCAAAAATTGATCAGGCAAGGATTTGTTATAAGGCTTTTTGGGCGAGTATTAAAAAAGAGCCAGAACTATTTCGAGAAATTCATAAATCAAGAGATGAGATAACTGTTCCAATTAATGATGGCGAGGCAAAACCAATACCATTCACTCCGAAAACTTCAGATGGATTAAATATATCTTGTGTGATTTGTGATGAGTTGGCTGCATGGCCAGCGAAGCAAGGAAAAGAATTCTATGAAGTTTTGCGAGGCTCTTTTGGTTCACGAGAGCAACCGTTGTTGCTTTCCATAACAACAGCAAACAAAGTTAAAAATGGGCCTTTTGACGAAGTAATGAACAGAGCAACTAGAATTCTAAAAGGAGGAAGTTCCGAAAAGAAATTAGCTCCATTTTTATATGTTCTTGATGATAACGAAAAGTTCTTCGATATAAATGAAATCAAAAAAGCAAATCCTAATTTCGGAGTTTCGCTTTTGGCCAAAAATATAAAAGCAGATATTGATGTAGCAAGATCTTCGATTTCAAAACTTGTTGAATTCAAAATGAAGGTTTGCAATATTCAGCAAAATTCTTCAGAAGCTTGGCTTCAGGCTTCATCAGTTCAAAAAAGCAGATGCGAAGAGTTAAAATTAGAATATTTCAGAAATTCTTATGCAGTTCTTGGAATCGATTTATCGCAAACAACAGATTTAACTTCTGCTTCATTAGTTATTCAGAAAGATGGAATTAATTATATAATTTCTCATTTTTGGATGCCGGCTGAAAAGATTGATTTCATGAGTTCAAGAGATTCTCTTCCTTATCAAGAATTCATTGATAAAGGCTGGCTCTCAATCTCAGGAGAAGGTTTTGTTGATTATAAAGATATATTCAATTGGTGTGTGTCGCTCGTTCAAGATTATGAGATTTATCCATTGAAAGTTGGATATGATAGATATTCAGCTCAATATCTAGTTCAAGATATGAAGTCTTTTGGATTTCATATGGATGATATTTATCAAGGATGGAATCTGACTCCAGTAATTAATGAATTCGAAGGAATGATTGATTCTGGAATAGTACGAATTGGAAATAATGATTTGCTGGCGATTCATCTATTAGATACTGCTTTGGAAATCGATAATCAAAATAAAAAGAAAAAGATAGTGAAGCTCGATATGAATAAATCTCATATTGACGGAACTGCAGCTCTTCTTTGTGCAATGACAGTAAAGCAAAAATGGCATTCTGAGATAGGAGAGCAATTAAAAAACGAGGATTAAATAGATGGCAAAGAAAAGTTTTAGAGGAATGCTTTCAAGTATTTTCAAGAGTAATTCGGTTGAAAGAATAAAAGGATCATCAAGATGGACTGGCTTAACAGTATATGAGCAAAAGTTCAGGAAGTATGGAGAGCAAATGTATTCGGATGAATTGATTCGTTCAGCTGTTGATGCAAGAGCTCGCTCGGTTGAAAAATTAGCTGTTCAAGTTCAAGGATCCGCAAAACCAAAACTCAAAACTCGACTTATGAGCGAGCCGAATCCTTGGCAAACTTGGCCACAATTTCACTATAGAACCGAAACTATTCGCTGTATGCATGGAACTGCTTTTCTAGTTCCAATTTTGGATGAATACGATGAGCCGATTGGAGTTTATTCATTTGCTCCTGAAGATGCAGAGCTCAGAGAATATAATGGAATAGTTTATATCGTTTATAGATTCAGACATAATCAGAAAGCTGCAATCGAACTTTCGAAATGCCATACAATTACAAGATTTCAATTCCAGAGTGATTTTTTTGGAACTGGAAATCAAGCTTTGAGGCCAACTGCAGCTTTGATGGATTTGAACAAGCAGGGGATAGATGCTGCAATCAAAAATTCTGCAACTTATCGCTTTATGGCGAAGGCTACAAATTTTTCTAAAACGAAAGATTTGGCTTCTGAAAAAGAAAACTTTAATGCAGAAAATTTTTCTGAAGGAAAAGGAGGAGCTGTTCTTTTATTCCCGAATACGTATCAGGATATTAAGCAAATTATTTCTAAGCCTTATACTGTGGATTCCTCGATGCTTGCCCAGATGAACACATCAGTATTCAATTATTTTGGAGTTAATGAAGATGTAATTCAAAATAAGGCATATGGAGATACATATGCTGCCTTTTATGAAAATGTACCAGAAGAATATTCAATTCAGCTAACCTCTGCTCTTGATAAGATTTTCTTTACGAGAACAGAAAGAAATATTGGAAATTCAATATTTTTCTCGAGCAATAAGATTCAATTCTTGACGCAAAGCGAAAAACTTTCGTATGCGACTCAGCTCGGAGATCGAGGAGCTTTAATGGTTGATGAGATTAGAGAAGTTTTCAACCTTCCTTCATTGCCTAATGGAGCAGGACAAGTTTTCATGCATAGAGGCGAATACAAATATACTGATATAAATGGAAATCTTGTTTCTTCGATGAATGAAGAAACAACTTATGAATCAGGAGGAAATAATGATGATTCCCAAGAATAAAAGTGAAAGAGAATATAGAAGTTTAACGGTTCAAGTTCGAGAAGTCGAAAATGAGGAAATGATTGTTGAAGGCTACTTCACGACTTTCGAACAAGAATATCCATTATATTCTTTTGATAATGTGGATGTTTTTGAAGTTGTAGATAGGAATGCTTTTAGCAATTGTGATTTGTCTGATGTAATTATGCAATATGATCACGAAGGTAGAGTGTTTGCCAGAATTAAAAATGAAACTTTGAGAATTTCTTTTGATTCTCACGGTGGAAAGATGGAGGCAAATCTATCAGGAACGGAAATAGGAAGAGAACTCTATCAGGAAATTCTCGGAGGATATACTGATAAGATGAGTTTTGGATTTATAGTTTCTTCTGATTCATACACAAACGAAGAACTTGAAAATGGCCGAATGAAGATAACAAGAAGGATTCTTGGAATTAAGAAACTTTATGATGTTTCGGCTGTATCGCTTCCAGCTAATGATAACACAGAAATTTCAGCTCGAAATAAGCTTAACGGAGAGATTGAGAAGATTGTATTGGAGAGAATGCAAGAGCTTGAAAATATTCGCAAGCGAAAGATGCTTGCAACAAAAATTAAACTTATGGAGGTTTCATTCGATGAATATTAATGAGATGAACCGTGACCAGCTTGAAGTTCGTATCAGTGAGCTCAAGGCTGAAATTGAAAAGCCTGATTCTAACTTGGAAGAAATTACAAGAGAAATTGAGGCTATTGAGGCAAGAAAGACTCAACTTCTTCAGGAAGCAGCTGACAGGAGAGAGCTTCGTGAGAAAATCGCTTCTGGCGAAATTAGCACAACAGAAACAAAGATTGAAATTCCAGATCAGGAGGAAAGAAAGATGATTGATATTAAGGAATTTAGAAATTCAAGTGAGTATATTAAGGCCTTTGCAAATTATGTAAAGACTGGAAATGATTCCGAGCTTCGAATGCTACTAACAGCAAATGGCGGAGGAGATATTGCGGTTCCTGAGTTTATTGAGTCAACAATTAGAACTGCTTGGGAAAGACATGAGATTCTCGCTAGAGTTACAAGAACTTACATTAAGGGTAACTTGAAGATTGGATTTGAGTATATCGCAGGAGAGGCTGATATTGATGTAGAAGGCGATACCGAGATTAATGAAGAGGATTTGGAGCTTGGATATGTAGAGCTCATCCCTGAAACAATTAAGAAGTGGATTTCTATTTCCGATGAAGTAATGGATCTTGATGATGAAGAATTCCTTCAGTATATCTATGATGAGTTTGCGGAGAGGATTGCTGATAAGCTTGAGGAAATTATTGTTGAGAAGATGAAGGCTACAACAACTGCTGGATCTAAAACTTCTCCAGCTCAGGGAGCATTCACAGGACCGGCTACTTATGAAACTTTGGTAACAGCTGCATCCCTAGTGAGAGCTTCCTCTGATAAGATTGTAATCATGAATCCGGCAACTTATGCTCAGTTCAAGGTTGCTCAGGCAAATGCAAACTTTGGATTTGATATCTTCGATGGAATGACAGTTATCGAGTCATCAGGACTTGATTCTTATGCTTCTGCTTCTGATGGAGAGGTTTATGCAATTGTAGCTGATATTCGAAGAGCAGTTCATGTTAACTTCACAAATGGCGATGATGTTATTTATAAGTTTGATGATATGACTTTAGCAACGAAGGACTTGATTCGTGTTATCGGTAGACTTCCAGCAGCTGTAGGAATCGTTTCTCCAAAGAGTCTTGCTCTTATCAAGAAGCCAGCAACAGTTTGATGACTAGAGGAGAAAAATATGAAAGTATTATTTGTTCAAGCTTGTATTGATAAGGAAACTGGGAAAGATTATAAAGCTGGAGATATAGTTTCTTTTTCAGATGAAAGAGCAAAGGAAATTCTTAAAAGAACTGAATTAGCAAGAATGGTAGCAGAAGAGCTCTCGGAGGAATCCGAGAGCTTAACTGTTGCTGATAAAAGTAAAAAGCCTAAGAAGAAGAGTTTGGAGGGCTAAAAAAAAATGACTATTCAAGAAATCAAAACTGCTTTGAAAATTTCAATTATTTCGGAGGAGATAGATCAGGAAATATCGAATCTGGTTGAAGAAGCGATTCTGGATTTAACGGAAACAGCGGATATTGCTAAGTTTGATCTTGATTCTGCAGATGCTTTTCAGGCTGGAGCTGTAAGAGCTTATGTAGCTTGGAAATGGTATTTGAATTTAGGAATACTTGAAAAAGCAGAAAGATTTCATCAGTCATTTGATATCTACAAGGGCCAGATGGCTCTATCTTCGAAATATAGGAATCATAACGAGGAAGAATAGATGGATTCATTAGTTCAAATTAAGCTCATAAAAGAAGAAATAGTTCAAGGAGATCTTAATCAGGAGATTACAATTGAAAGTTCTCGAAATGTAATGGGCCAAACTCATGGAATTTCAAGAAATGAATGGGCAACTGCAGGAGCAAGAGGAATAAATGCTTCCATGCGAGTTGATATTTATGATTTTGAATATTCTGGAGAGTTGGTTGCTGAAGTTCTAGGAACTAGATATGGAATATATCGAACTTTTAATAGATTTGAAGAATCTATCGTTGAACTTTATCTTCATCAAAAAGGAGGCCTTTTATGACGCAAGAAGATTTTGTAAATAAGGCCGAAACAACTGGATTTCCAGTTTTTTATGGGTTTGCTCCAGCAGGAACCAAAGTTCCTTTTGTCGTTATTACTTTCGATTCCAATAATTCTTTTGCGGATAATTATGTTTTTACCAAAGGTTATAGTTTCAATTTGAGATTGTACACAAAAACAAAAGATTTATCCGCAGAACAAAAGATTGAGGAGATGTTTGAGGATAATTGTATTACTTGGGAGCGAACTGAATCCATTAATACTTCTGAAAGAATATTTATTCAAGATTACTATGGAGAGATTATATGAATCAGTTAGATTTAGATCTTCAAGCAATTTTCTCAACTTATTCAAATAACATTGATGAAATTTTGGATGATTCACTTCGGAAGATAGCAATTGAAGCGAAAAAAGAGCTAAAAGCGAGAAGCCCGAGAGGTAAATCGAGCAGAAGCAATAAGTACTATCGTTCTTGGTATGTAAGAAAGCAAAAAGCTTCAGCTGAAAAATCATATGGATATGTTGTTGCTAATCATGAATATCGCTTAACTCATCTTCTGGAGTATGGGCATGACATTGTTAAGAATGGCAAAGTTGTTGGCCATGCGGATGCAATTCCACATATTGCAAATGTTAATGACTATATTCTGAAAGAACTGATTCCGACTTTATCTCAAAGAATTTCACAAATCAAATAAATTAAATGGAGGAAATAAAAATGGCAGGAAATCCTATTTCATATGGATTGTGTAATGTTCATTATGCGATTGTGACAGAAACAATTGATGAATCCGGAAAGATTACTTCATCATATGGTGAAGTTAAAGCTTGGCCGGGAGCAGTTGAACTTGCAATTTCTCCAGTTGGAGAGAGTACAACTGTATATGCTGACAATGGTGCATGGTGGACTTATTCGGCAAATGGAGGCTACGAAGGAAGTTATACTTCGATGAAGGTTCCAGCTTCAGTATATGAAGAAGTTTTTGGAATGCAGAGAACAACTAATGGATTGTTGGTGGAAAATGCTGATGACAAGCCAAAAGCAATCGCTCTGATGTATGAAGTAGAAACAAATGAGAGAGATGAGAGATTCTGCTTCTTCAATTGTAATTTGGAACGACCAAATGCAGGAAGTAAGACAACTGAAGCTTCAGTTTCTCCAGAAGGTATAGCTTGCAATATCAAGATTTTGCCAAGGCCGGATGATCATGCTGTTAAATGTTGTGCTGATACAGTAACTGCAGCAGAAGCTCATGCTGGCTTCTTCAATTCTGTTCCGGAACTAACATATCCAGAACAACCAGCGGAACAACCAGCGGAACAACCAGCAGAAGGCTGATAAAATAGCAACCCATATTCATAACCTTCCTTATAATGGAGAAGCGAAGCTAGAAATAGCTTCGCTTTTCTCCTATTAGGAAGTTTTTCATTAGGAGGTAAAAAAATGGAAAAAATAGTAACAATTGACAATATCGAGTTAAAGCTGGTTTCTAATGCTGCTACTCCAATCTATTACAAGCATTGCTTTCATCGAGATATGATTTCTCAAATTACAAAATTTACAGAAATTAACAAGCGAATAAACAAATTAAAGAAGAAGAATCCGAATATGGAGAAGGAAAAATTTCAAAAACTTCTAATTGATGAACTAAGCGAATCAGAACTTGATGAGATTGCTATCTTTTCAAACGAAATCATTCCTCAATTCATATTTGTTTTTAATATGCAAGCCGAGCATGGATTGGCAACTCCAGAATTCTTAAGTGAAAGAAAATTCGTGGAATGGCTAAATCAATTCGGAATAACTTCCTTTTCTAGAAATAACGAAGTACAACTTATTGTTTTTCAGATGTGGAATGCAAACGCAAAAACCTTATCTACTTCAAAAAACTAAAAAGGCCGACAACTCGCGAATTTAATACTGCTGTTTTTACTTTGCGAGTTTTGCAAGTCGGCCTAACTATTAATGATTTGAATTTTTTTGAAATGGGTGAAGTTTTGGACTTAATAACGGAATTTAACAACGATAAAGAAAAATATCCTTACAAGGCTACTCAAGCTGATTTGGCTATGCTTCGATAATCGGAGGAAAAGATGGCTTCAAAAAAAATACAGGGAATAACAATTGAAATTGCAGGAAATACTTCGCAGCTTTCTAAAGACTTAAAGCAACTTGATACTCAAAGTTCAAGAACTTCAGCTGCCATTCGAGAGATTGATAGAGCTTTACAGCTTGATCCAAGCAATATCGAACTAGCTAATCAAAGGATGAATTTGCTAAGCGAAGAAGTTTCTCAAACAGAACAACGATTAAAGATTTTGAAGGAAACTGCGGAACTTGCAAATTCTGCTCTATCGAGAGGAGATATTGCCTTAGCTGATTATGCTTCTCTTCAAGCTGAAATTTCAAAAACAGAAAAAGCTCTCGAAGGAATGAAAAAAGAAGCTGAGTTTTCTGCTGAAGAAATAGAAGATTTAGGAGAAGAAGCTATTGAAACTGGAGATAAGGTTGATTCAAGTTCAGTTAGTTTTGAGAACTTGGGAAATACAGCAAAAGTAGCTGGAGAGATAGCTCTTGCTTCAATCGTAGCTCTAACAACTGCTTCTGTAGCTTTAGTGTCGGGATTGGTTGATGCCTCTGTTCAAGCTGCTGCTTTTGCAGATGAAGTTTTAACAACTTCAACTATTACTGGAATTTCTACCGAAGCTTTACAAGAATATATGTATGCAGCGGAGCTAGTTGATGTTGAATTAAATACATTAACTAGTTCGATGGCTAGGAACATTCGCTCAATGAATTCTGCTGCAGAAGGTTCTAGCCAATATGCGGAAGCATATGAAGCTCTTGGAATATCCGTTACAGATGCAAATGGAAATCTTAGAGATTCGCAAGAAGTCTATTGGGAAATGATTGATGCTCTCGGCGAAATCGAAAACGAAACAGAGCGAGATGCACTAGCGATGGAACTTCTTGGAAGAAGTGCTCAAGAGTTAAATCCTCTAATTGAAGCTGGCTCCGAGCGAATGCAAGAGCTTGCATCCGAAGCTCAAGAAGCTGGATATGTAATGAGCAATGAAACTCTCGATTCCTTTGGAGAATTTGATGACGCTCTTCAATATCTTGATGTAGGAGCAACAGCAGCAGAAAATGCTCTGGGAACTATTCTTCTTCCGGTTCTAACTTCAATAGCTCAAGAAGGATCTTCGCTTCTCGGAGAATTTACAAATGCTCTGCTAGATGCCGATGGAAATTTAGAAGAATTCCCTGAAATCATTGGGCAATTCTTGCCTCAGGTAGTTAATTTAATTTTTGACTACCTTCCAATTTTAATTGAAACTGCTGGAACCATTATAGGGGCTCTGGCTGAAGGATTAATTTCTAATTTAGATATGATTTTGGAACAAGCAATGTTAATTGTTAGTTCTCTGGGTATTGGACTTTTGGAAGCCTTACCTAGTCTGGTTCCAGTGGCTTTAGATTTGGTTAATGGGCTTTGTAATTTTTTAATGGATAATACTGAGTTCATTATTAATACTGCTATCGGATTAGTTTTAGCTCTTGCTACTGGCTTAAGTGATTCAGCTCAAGATTTGATTCCTGCAGTTGTAACAATAATCTTAACAATCCTTGATGCTCTTATAGATCATTATGACGAATTAACGATAGCTGCTATTGATTTAGCGATGGGAATTTTCGCTGGATTAATTGAAGCAATTCCTCAAATTCTCGGAGCTGTTCCGGAAATCGTTTTCTCAATAATTCAGGCTATGCAAGATCTTGGGCCTTCTCTGGCAGCTTCAGCTCTGGAATGGGGAGTAGATTTGGTTGATGGATTTATTGATGGAATCGAATCGATGATTTCTTCAGTTGCTTCGACAGCTGAAGAGATAGCTAGTACAATTTGGGAATATCTTCACTTCTCGGAGCCTGAAAAAGGACCCCTTGCAAACTTCCATACATTTGCTCCAGATATGGTTGATTTGTGGAATGAAGGTATCGAAAGTAACTTAGGCCAAGTTGAAGCAACCATGAATACTTTCGGCCAAGTTATTGCTACTGGAGCAACAGAATCTTATTCAACAGATATTTCATCAATTTCTTCTGGAATTGGAAGCCTTGCTGATTCTCTCGGCAGAGGCCAAACAATAATGATTCCAGTTTATATTGGTAGTGAACAAATAGATTCTATTATCGTTAATGCTTCAAGAATGAACAATTTCCAAACAGGAGGAAGATGATATGATTTCAATAAGCTACAATTCAATAAATCTTCCAATTGGAGTTTTCAAGATTTCCTATTCAAATATAGAAAAAAATAATACTTCTGAAGCAGGAACAGATATTACTAATGTAGTAAGACTACAAAAAAGAACTTTCTCAATTACTTATTCAGCTGATTCCTATTTGCTAAATCAACTTCTTCAAATTACCAATCAACCTGAAGGAATCTTTCATTATATGGAAGAAGATATTCCAGTTCGTGCAAGAATTTCCAATAGTGATTTACTTAAGAAATCAGAGATTGTTCCTAATACGAATGGACTTTGGAATGTATCGCTTCAATTTATAGAGATATAGGAGAACGATGGAATGTATACTGTAAGCGAGAAATATTTATTGGCGATGAAGAGGCCAGTTAGATATCAAAGGCTCCGAGGAATAATTCTTTCACAAGAATTTACTGATGAAGATATTCTAGCTGGTTCTTTCACTTATCAAAATCAAGCATCTGATTCATCTGATATTAAGTTTGGTTCTTCTTATATCGGAAAACTAACATTCACTCTTATTAATACTTCTCTAATTACCAAAGGAAATTATCAAAATGCTGAAATAAAAGTAAACTATGAACTTTTAACCGATTATGAAAATCAAGATTGGGAATCAGTTCCAATTGGAGTATTTCATATTGAATCAGCTCTATGGAGTGAAGTTGGAATTGAAATTACAGCTTTTGATAATATGGCAGCATTTAATAAGCCTATTAATGCGACAACAACAAATGGCTTGCCATTTGAAATATTGTCGCAATGGTGCAATTCCTGCCATGTGAGCTTAGGAATGAGTTCGGAGGATTTCTCAGATTTCCCGAATGGCCAAACATTGTTATCAGCATATTCCGATAACGATATTTCTACTTATCAAGATGGAATCTTTTATATTGCTCAAGCTCTTGGAGCTTTTGCTACAATGAACCGACAAGGAAAGCTTGTTCTAAGAAGATTCTCAACTTCTCCAATAGATGAAGTTGATACAACCAGAAGAATTACTGGCTCAAAATTTTCAGATTTTGAAACTCTATTTACTGCTGTTTCAATTACAGATTTGCAAACTGGTACTCTTAAGAAATATACAGTTGGAAGAGATAATGGAACAACGATGAGTTTAGGAATGAATCCATTCCTTCAGTATGGATTAGAAGAAGCTGTTGAAGAGATGAGAAGAAACGTTTTAACAGCTGCTAACGAATTAAGATTTATTCCGTTTACTACTTCAATGGCTGGAAATCCAGCTTATGATCTTGGCGATTGTATTAATTTCGTTGGTGGAATAGCTGGAGATTCAATTTGTTCGATTCAGCAAATCAACTGGAAGTTTTCTGATAAGCAATCGATGGCAGGATTTGGAGCAAATCCAGCTCTGTCAAATGTAGAAAGCAAAGCTGAAAAACAATCTTCAGCTAATACAATATCTTCCAGAAATGATTTAATTAGATATTTTACATACACAAATTCAAATCAAATTGAAATTGGAGAAAATGAAATTCGAGTAGCAAATATTCAGTTTGCAAACTCGAAAGAAACTTTTGTTGAAATGTGGGCTCAGATCCAACTTCAAACAGAACTTGATACTGATTCTTCATCAATGGAAGTTGAAGCAACTTTTATAATTGATGGAGTCGAAGAAGAGTTTTATCCAATTGAAACTTATACAGATTCAGCTTTTCATCTTTTTTCTGTTCATTGGGTAAAAGAACTTCCTGAAGTTCATATTCATACTTTTGAATTAAAGTTAAAAGCTCTCGGAGGAACAATTCTTATAGCTCCGACACATTCACAAATGACGATAAAAGGCCAAGGACTTGATTCAGTTCAAGGATGGGATGGATTCATCGAGGCTTCAGATAAGATTCCTGATTATCTTGCTTCTTTGAAAGTTCAAGAAATTGCTGATTCGCTTGAAAATCTTCAATTTTATATTCCAAATTCACTATCAGGAGAAGATGAAGTTTCAATATATGAAAATACTCTCGATCTCGTTTCTTTATCGATTCAAAATCAAGTTTTACTTGAAATGCAAATTTATGAGCTAGTTGAGGAGGCCTCCGAAGTAGTTCTGACTACAGAAGAAGGCGATACTTTGCTAATGATAGGAGGCTAAATATGGCAGAAAGCAAAAGTTTTTCACAATTAATTCTAGCGGAGCAAATCTCTATTAATGATTTGCTGGCAATGTCAATTCCGAATTCAGATAGTGATACAGGATTTGTTTCAAGAAAAGCTTCACTTGGAGAAATAGCTTCTTCGATTGTATCAGATTTTCAGTTTTCTACCGAATTGGGAACAACTGATAAAACGATTGCTGGAGCGATTTATGAGCTAAAAAATCAAAGTGATTTTTTTGTTACAGAAACAGCATCTGACATTTTAGAAAATATTCTCGAAGGAGTAACAGTTGGACAATTTTCTGCTGCTGTAACACCTGCAACAATTACAATTTGCTGCAGGTTAACATTTACAACTGGAACTTTTGTAAGTGGAGCAAAATTATTCGAAATAAAAACTAATTATTTGCCTCAAATAATTGTTCATCAAATTGTGAATACAAATGCCAGAATCTCAAACGATACGCAAACAAACAAGATTCAAATCATGAGTTCGGGAGTTTTTTATTATGGATCTATTGACGGAGCATCAAATGTGGAAATCGCGACAACATTCCCAAGGAAGCAAAGCTAAAAGGAGATAATATATGAATAATAAAGAATCAATCAATCATTTAGCAAATTCAATTGATATTCCGAAGTTCAAAGGTAGAACAACTATTCAATTATTCGAAGAAGGAAAAGAAGTTAACCGAATCGAAGAAGAAAACCTTGTTACAGATGCAGTTGCTACGATTTTTAGGAATTTATTTTTTGGGAATGGAAATTTAGCAGCATTGACTCCAATTCGAAATTTGTTTGGAGGAATTTATTGCTTTCAGAATTCTCTTGAGGAATCAACTTCAAATATTAGGCCTCCGAGCGAAATTGAAAATCCAATGATTGCTTTCGCTGGACAGGAATCCCATTCAACAAGTTCTCCATATCGTGGCAATCCAAATGCTATTGAATCAGGCAAAATTACAAATGGTTATAGATTTGTATGGGATTGGAATACGAGTCAGGGAAATGGAACGATTGGTGCTTTGGCGTTGACCTTGAGCAGATTTGGTAATACTGGGCTAATATCAAGTGACAATTTACAAAGTCCATTGTTTTTTAATTTTGCTGGATCCACAATAAAAGGGCCATATGGAATTGGAGGTTCAGGAACAGCATTTAAAAGGGAAATGGCTATTCAAATTCCTAGAAGCTATAATCCGGATACTGGTAAAGGAATCTCAGTTTATCCAACTTCTTCTTCTCTTGAATTTATTATAGTTAGAGCAAATTCTTCTAAGTTTTATATCAATGATTCTGTTTCAGAATTTGAAGAAGTTAATTCAACGACTGTTAATTTAACGTCTAGCAAGAATCCTCGATATTCAGCTCTTGTTGAAGACGATTCTTATTATTACTATATTTATATATCTTCATCTGGAACTTCTTCCGTGGCGATGGATAGAATTAATAAGAACGATTATTCGATAATCTCTCAAGACTTCTCTATTCCTTCTGGTGCTATTGCCAGATTTGATTCAAATAATAATCTTTCTATTTCTTGTAACGGCCATCCATATATTGTTTATGATGGAAAGTATTTATATTTGCCTAGCACAGATTATTCTTTCTACAAAGTAGAAATGGCAAATCCAGCAAATGTTGTGAAATTGAGTGGAAATCTTTCATCTTGGATTTCGCTTGGTTATTCTAATCCTTTAACGGGAGCTGTCGCAATAAACGAATCGCTAATTGCTGGAGTGAACTTTATAATTAATGGAAATCGAGTAACGGAAACATCTAAATTCTCTCCGGACGTTGATGGAAGTGTTGCAACTGCATTTGAAAAGGCAAATACGTATCCTGTTTTTGTCAAACAAAGTATAGCTAATTCAGAAGGTGCAAGATTCAATAGAGGCCCGGGAATACTTCCTTACCTAGGAACTATTAATAATCTTTCTTCTCCAGTAACGAAAACTCCATCTCAAACAATGAAAATCACTTACGATATAACTCAAGTAGTAGACTAAATCGGAGGCTTATATGGAAGATAGATTTTTACCTCGAAGAGAGCATGAGGAATTCTCCAAGCGAATGGAAGATGATCATGAAAGAATGAAGGCTCGAATCAAGAATCTTGAAGTGATGAATAAACAAATTAATGATTTGATAATTGCTACAAATGAAATAGCTGTTTCAGTTAGAAATTTAACGGAGGTTCAAAGGGCCCAATCTGCAAGATTGGAAAACTTGGAGAATAGAGATGGCGAACTTTGGAGAAAGTTGATTGGCTATATTATTTCGGGAATAGTGGGAATTCTTGTTGGATTCCTATTTAAGCAAGTTGGTATTTTTTAATGATTGGAGGAATTTAAAATGGACTGGAAAAGAAAATTAAGTTCTAGAAAATTATGGATTTCAATTGCAAACTTTGTTTCTATGATTTTGATTTATTTAGGGAATTCTGCTTCAGAAGCTGAACAAGTCGCTGCTCTAATTATAGCAGGAGCAGGAGTAATCGGATATGTTTTGGCTGAAGGGTTAGCAGATTCTAAAAATTCGGAGGGAATGTAAATGGCAGATATTCGAATAGAAAAGGCAATCGAATGGGCAATCGGAATAGCTAATGATTCTTCTCATGGATATTCTCAAACAGATCGCTGGGGCCCAGATTACGATTGTTCTTCATTAGTTATTCAAGCATTTGAAAAAGCTGGAGTTCCAGTAAAAACAAACGGAGCTACTTATACCGGCAATATGCTTTCAGTATTCAAGAAAACTGGATTCGAAGTTGTTAAGGATGGCAGCTTAAAGCGAGGCGATGTATTGCTAGCTACAAAATCGCATACAGCTATCTATTTGGGCGATTCGCAGCTTGTTCATGCTTCAATCGATGAGCGAGGCAAAATCTCTGGAGGCAAAAAAGGCGATCAGACAGGAAAAGAAATTTGTGTTCGCCCATATTATAACAAGCCATGGGATTATGTTTTGAGATTGAAGAATCAAGAAACTTCTAAAGCTGTTACTGGTGAACCTAAAACTTTCATTGGACTAGTTAATACTAAGAAGGATCCTTTGCGAGTTCGAGCTGAAGCAAATACAAATTGCAAGACTTTGAAAACTTTGGCCAAAGGAACGAATGTAGTTCTTCTTGAAGATAAGATTGATGGATTTTATAAATTAGCAAATGAAGCTGGCTATGTATCAGCTTCTTATATCAAGAAAAATTCCTCAGTAAAAACATTCATCGGAATAGTTAATACTAAGAAGGATCCTTTGCGAGTTCGAGCTGAAGCAAATACAAATTGCAAAACTTTGAAAACTTTGGCCAAAGGAACGAAAGTAGTTCTTCATGAAGATAAGATTGATGGATTTTATAAATTAGCAAATGAAGCTGGCTATGTATCAGCTTCTTATATTAGTCGTTGAGCAGTGATGCTTTTCATAATACCTCCTTTCTACGAAGAGAAGCGGACTTTTGTCCGCTTCTTTTTTTATGCAAAAAATTATCAAAAAAGAATAAAAAACTCTTGCAAACTCGGTACACCGATGATATAATAAAGACAGTTAGAAGAACTTATTCTTCAGGCAATTTGGAATAATTCTAGGAGGAATTTATTATGAAAAAGTATGCAGTAACAAAGAACCATTTCCATTTAACTAATCTTTCACTTAATGCGGAAGATCTAAACCCCGAAGGAATGATTAATGTTATTTTCAATCGAGTAGAATGTCCTTTTGATACAGAAAACTATATCGAGTTTGAAAATGAAGCAGAAGCAAGAAGATATTTCGATGAAGCTTGCAGCAAGTGTGTTTCTCATTCAAGAGATTTCAGATATCATGTTTGCGACAAAACTTATTATAAGAAAACTGGAATTGAAGATTTGGAGCTTGATTTTGTTGCTTTCGAAACTTTTCTAGTAGATGAGGATGATGAGTTTATCGAAACAATAAATGAAGAATATTATGTAGCTCCAATTGAACTTTAATGAAGGGAGGGAATTTTAATGGCAAATTCAAGATATGATTGGGATAAGAAGTATAAGGCTAAGTTCAAGAGATTAGTTGTTGATTTATCTCCTGAAGATGAAAAGAACCTCGAAAAAGTCAAAGAACATTATGGAATGAATCAATCAGCTCTCATCAAGTTTCTCATTAGTTCAGAACAAAAGAAAATTTCTATGGAAAGAAACTTTTATGTAGAATCGTTCTTTGTTATAGATTCAGCCAATGGAGATATATTAGATATTTTCGGAGTTGATGATTCTGGAGATTCGATTCTTGTTAATTCTCAAAGGGCGATTGTTAGAGCATTAGAAAGAGAAATGAAATACAGAAGCGAAGGAGGCGATATTCAAAATCGTTATGAAGTAGCTGTTAATGTTTATTCTGCTGGGGAGCATAAAACAATAGGCTATTTTTACGAAGGCATCCTTCATCATAACAATCTCTGGAGAGAAGAAACTTTGGCAAAGGAGAAGATGAAGAATGAAGAAGTTCATGATAAAGAATAAGTATATGAATATATATACTGAAGAATACAAAACTCTTGATGAGGCTATTGATAGGATTAAGAGATTTGAGGATCCAGAGAATTGGAAAATTATTCAGTTTGATGAAGATGAATCTCCAAATTCAATATTAGGATTTGTTAATGAAGAAACTGTAATAGATGGAATTATATTTAATAAATAAGAAAATCCTCCGAGAAATCGGAGGATTTAATTTGGAACAATTTGGGTAATTCTATGAGTTTTTGACTCGATTTGATTATAAGGTTTTTTTCTCGTATTCGCAAGGTGACTTTTTTCGCCCAGTCACCAAAAAAAATCTTGTCCCAAAGTTGCCCCGAAACAAGACAAAAAAATAACGAAAAGCCTATTAAATAAGGCTTTCCGCTTGGTCGAGGTGACAGGGTTCGAACCTGTTTTTTATAGTTTCTAGGTGTGCTTAAAGCCTGAAAAATAAGGCTTTTCGAGATTTTGAGTTTTCAAGAAAACTATAAAAATTTGCCCCATCTTGTCCCAAAGTTGCCCCAAAAAATTGCCCCGAGTTGCCCCAGAGCAAATTTTTGAGTTTGAAAAATCATTAAACTAACTTCTTCATTGAATCTTCGATAATCTGTGAAGCAGCGAGTCTTTCTCCTTCGAGTTCATGAGCATAAGTTCCATGATAGGTTGGCATAGAAGAAGAATGGCCAATAATTTGCTTCATCATGGATTCAGGAAGCTCATTCTTTAAAAGTGAAACAAAAGTATGCCTTAAGCAATAAGGCGAAATCTTCTTTCCAAGTTTTTTCCCAATTCTTTCAATCGATTTAAATGCTGATGATTGAGAAGGCATTTCGCCGGAGCAAACTGGGAATATCCATTCGGAATTAAGATTAGAAGTTCTTCTCTTCTGGCTAACAAGAATTTCATTTATCAGAGAATTCCTAGGAATACTTCTACGAGCATTCTTGTTTTTACCATCAGTAATTTCTCTATTTCTATTTATTCCACGATGAATTTGAATAGTAAATTCTGTAACATCATTCCATTTAAGTCCAAGAGCTTCAGAAGGCCTCATTCCGGTTAAGAGCATTATTCTCCAGAGGTTAATATAATATTCATCTTCGAATTCATTAAAGATTAGCTTTACTTCTTCTCTTTGGAGTATTTTCTTTTCTGAAGATTCGGCAGATCTTGGAACATATAATCCATTTGCGATTATATCTGTTGTTCCGTCAAGCCGAGCGAAATTTATAAAATTTGTGAGTGCGTTTTTTATATTGCTATAAGATTTTTTGGAGAGCAAACTTCCATCTTTCTTTTTTGCTGCATTTATGCATTTTTGCAAATCTGTAATTTTTAGTTCGAACATTTTTTTGTTTTGTAGTTCTGGAAGAATATATAGCCTTCCTAACTGTTCAAGATTTTGAAGGTTGCATCGAGAACTGCGAGCTTCAATATCTTCCAAAAACAGAATCCATTCCTGTTTGAAGATTCGAACTTGTGAAACGATTCCAGCTTCGATTGATTCAGCCTGATGAAGAACTTCTCTTCTTCCAGCTGGGCCTTTTATCTTTGAATAGAAGTTGAATGTTTCTCCATTTTTGGTAATACGGTATCGCCATCTCTGGCGAGATTCATCCCATGCTGGTTTTGCCATTATTGATCATCTCCTTTCTTTTTCCATATATTCATAGAAGAGGAGAAGCCTTTGAGCTTCTGCTTCTGTAATCCGGAGAGCTAAAACTGCTAGATTCTCTTTAGCTGATATATTAGGAATCATTCTCGGCTTATCCGTAGAAAGCAAATAATCTGTTGAAACTTTGAAATATTCGGCAAACTTAACCAAAACTACTGCAGTCGGCTCAGTGATATCCTGACAATATTTATTAATCGAAGAGGGCGATAAATTCATTATTTCTGCAAATTCAGCTTGCGTTACACCATTTTTCTTTAAAAGTTCTTTTAATCTTGCACCAATCATATTCTTTACCTCCTTGAGT
>JAZNRM010000176.1:0-5391 GCA_045590695.1 Methanobrevibacter sp. | reverse complement strand
TAAAAATAGTAAAAATAGTAAAATAAGTAAAAAATTTTTTTTGATAAATTAGTCATCGGAACTGTATTTATCAATAATGTCTAGGGTTTTATTTGCAATTTTTCTTAAAGGCCCTAATTTACCAGTAAACCTTCTGAATCCTGCTACATCATCATGGGATAATGTTCTAAGTGCCACTATTGCAATCATGTAGATTATTGGACAGATTATCAATCCAGCAATCAATCCATAGCTATTGTTTGGAAGCACAAATGCAGGCAATGCCATGATTAATGAAGCTATTGTAACTTTAGTTAAGAATGCATAAGGTGCATGGGTTTTTGTTAATCTGAATTGCAGCAGGAACATAGGTATCATCATTATGAATGAAGCTATTGTAGTTGCCAATGCTCCACCTTCAATTCCATAATTTGGAATCAAGTACAAACCGAGACCTAAAGTGATGATACATCCGAATATCAATAGGTACATTGGGATTCTTGGGTTTCCGATACCTTGAACGATACTGCCTGAAATTGTATATATTGAATAGAATGTCATTCCTAAAACAAGAATTGCAAGAGACATTGCACCGTTCATGTAAGCGGAATTGGTGAAGTATACAAGCCCCATGATTTCTTTTGCAAAGATAGCTATTCCCACACACATTGGAATTACAAAGAACATACCGTATTTGTAGGATGCATTTACATACTTTTCAAGAAGGTTTTGATCCTTTAGAGCATATGCTTCAGATGCTGCAGGCAATATTGTAGTTGCAAGAGAGCTTGAAACGATTAAAGGTAGTCTTGAAATAGGGTCTGCTGCTGTAAAGTAACCGATTGCAGATGCAGCTAAAAATCCTCCCATAATCAAGGTACAAATGCTGTAAATACCCATTTCTGCAAGTGCAGTGATTGTAACTGGAATTGAGAAGAAAAGAAGTCTCTTTGCAAGGCCCATTTCCTGTCTGAATGTGAACTTGAAGTCAGGATTTGCAGGAGGGATATATTTTCCCATATACCTTTTAAAGATATAGACTGCAGATACTGCTGATGCTGCAAAACCGAGTACAGAACCTAATACTGCACCAAAGGTGGATAATCCTAAAATTACAAGTGCAGTTGCAAACAGTATCATGAAGATCTGTTCAATCGCACGTGTGTAAAGGATGTATTCCATCTTGTACACACCTTGGAAAGCACCTCTAAATGCACCAACGATAACACTGAAAGGTGTGATTAAACCGACAGCCTGTAGCGGCAATAATGCCTCTGGCTTTTGATAATAGACTGTAATGATTGGAGCAGCCACGAATACCATAACCAGCCCAAAGAAGAATCCTAAAAAGACCATTATCTTCAGTGCTGTGAAAACGGTTTGTCGAGCCATCTCCTCTTCATCAAGAGCATTGTACTCAGAAACATATTTAGCTATTGCTGGTGGAAGCCCTGCTGCAGACAAGACCTGGAATATTCCCTGAAATGGGGTTGTAAGCCCAAGTATACCATATGCTGCCGGTCCTAAAAGTGATGCCATGAGGAAACGGTAAAGGTATCCTCCTACACGGAAGATAACATTTCCTATTAAAATAATAGCGCTTCCTTTTGCTACTTTAGAACCTCCAGTTGCTTCTCCCATATTCACACCATAAGAATTAAAAATAGATTTTTTTAAGTTAATTAAGATGATTAAAGATGAATTTTTTACTTAATTAAATTATCTTATTTAATATAAATTGTAATTATTATTTATACTTTTAGTTAATTATATTTATATTTGATACAAAGGCATATATAAATAAAACTCTCTTATGTTTTAAACTCTAATAAGAACTCTTTAAAATGGCTTATAGTCATATCCAATGTTTTAAGCCCATATTCATCTTCCTTTACACCTTCTGCACCATCGTCCTGGGACCATAGGCATGCTCCTAAATTAGCGCCAAAGGATCCTCCGCTTAATGGGATTATTTTATTCAAAAGGTAGAATGTATTTATTTGCTGGATAGCCAGTTCCTGACCACCGGACCTGTCTCCACCTACAACTATGGAAATGCCTACCTTGTTTTTGAAAATGTCCAAGTCTTCCATGATCATGGCCTGGCATCTGTCAATCACTGCTTTCAATTGTGCAGATATGCTTCCGAAATGGATTGGACTTGCCATTATGATTCCATCTGCCTCTTTAAGAGTTTTATAAATTTCATCCATATCATCGGATATTGAGCATTTTCCCTTGGTTTCTGCACATAGATTGCAATGTGTGCAAGGGGAAATTTCTTTGTCTTTTACAGATATGAAGGTGGTTTCAAATGAATCTTCCGTTTCCAATTCATTCAATGCCCTTTTCAATAAGTATTCGCTGGCACCTTCTCGTGGACTTCCGCAAATTCCAACAATTTTCATTTTATTACCTCAAATTATTTTTTAAAACATTCTTTCATTTATTATATATTTAATTCTATTTTATAAACTTTCATTAAAAGTTTTTTTAAAATTTTTTCAGTGGTTTGATTTAAGTTCTATTAAGTTTCTATTTTTTGTGAAAAAATTATAAAACTTATATAATATAAATCATATATTAATATTATAATGTTATTTTATTGACTAATTTTTGTCAAAAAATAACGATTTAATTTTTTCATAGGATTATTTATAATGGTTATATTCTAAAATGGTGTTTTTATGGATTTAGTAAAAGGTATTGTTAAAAAATATTTTAGGTCTTACAATAGGACATTGAAGGATGGTACTAAAAAGACCTATAAGACAGAACAGGTTTAGGTTACTGTATCTAAGTCTGACAATATCTTTGAAGATAAGGAAGAAGTCTTTATCATCTCATCTGCTCAAGCAGAAGAACTCAATGACCTTGATGAAATGGTTTCTGCTTTAGAATTGCATAACACTATGTTAGTGCAGGAAAAGAAAGAATTAAGTAAAAAATTCACTATTGCTGATGAAGACTTGCAAACTGTATCTTCTAAATTGGAGGCTCTTTCTCTAAAGTTAGACCAAAAAGAAGAGGAATTGGCGAAATCCAATGAAAAATTGCTTGTTATAAAAGAAGATTGCTCTGGCTTGAAAGAGCAGCTTGAAGAGAATCAAAACACCATTTCCAGCTTAAGAAAACAATTGGAAGATAAGAACTTCATCATTTCAGACTTAAATGACGATTTGAATCTTTTGAATGAAAAGCTAAATTCACAAAATGATGACATTATCACTGATTCTGAGTTCATAAGCAATGAACAGTTCACATCCAGTTCAAATTCATATTCCTTTGACGATTATGTTGAATTGCAAAAGGAATACATTTCATTACTTAAAAAATACGAAAGATCCCAAGAGGATTTATACAATGAGAAAGTTAAAGTCATTCACTATAAGAATCTCTTGGACAAATTCAAAAACTTCATTTTAAGAATACAATAAGCATGTATTTTTTTAATCAATATTCTTGAAATCTTTTTTTAAATTTAATATTTATCCAAAATTAGTTTTAAATAGCTTATTTTTTATATTTTTAAAGTTTTTAAAAATAGTTATTATAGAAGTTAAAACTTTATGAAAACTTCTATAAATTATAAAAATCTTGTTTTATTTAGAACATGTCTTTGGCATTACCTCTGTAACCCATGACCGGTTCCTCTTCCTCATCAATTTCGTCATCAGGATTAGGATTCCATCTTTTCAAGTTTGGAAGGAAATTACAGAGCAATCCGGTTGCTTCCTCTTCACGCAAATCAGGATTCCTTTTCATCATTCTTTTTGCATGTCTAATAATCATTTCATTTACGGTAATGTCAGGTTCAGTGAACTCTCCATTTTGGAAACAGTCTTTACAGTAATCCATATTTGGACTTCCGTCTTCATTGGTTCCATAGTCATTCCTTCCCATCGGTCTGCGCAAGAATTGCAAAATGCCATTTTCTCACCTTAATTAATTTTAGCTTAAAATGATTTAAATCAGTCTTAGAATAAAAAATTTTTTAAAAAAAATAGCTAATTAGAATAATCTAATTAGCTAACGCTTTAATAATTTTAATTTTTTTCACTGAACTTAAATTTGCTCATCGTCTTCCATTACCACTCTCATGTGGTTTGGATCTACAGGCATGTGAGCTAAGAAATCTTCTGCAGCTCTTCTTGGGTCACCAGAACCAATGATGTATCTACCTGCAATGATGATGTCTGCACCTTTTTCAAATGCTTCTTCTGCTTTTTCAGGAGTGATTCCTCCAGCAACAGCAGCAAGACCACCAGTGAGTTCTTTGATTTCTTTAATGTTACCCCATGCACTTACGTCATCAAGGTTCTTGCCTTCTGCTCTAAGTTTACTTTCAAGGTCAACATTTCTGTGTAAGAGAACAATGTCTGGCATGAACTCTGGGTTGAGTTGTTTGATCTTGTCAGTGAAGTTATCTACATTCATCATATCGAGGATGGAGTAAATACCTTGCTTTTGAGTTTCGTGGATTGCCTTTTCAATGGATTCGATGGTACCGAGACCGGAAATAGCAACTGCATCAGCAGTTTCATCTGCAGCCATCTTAACTTCCACTCTTCCTACGTCCAAGGTTTTCAAGTCAGCAATAATGAATGCACTTGGTGCCAATTCTCTGATTTTTCCAACAATTCCAACACCGAATTTTTTAACGAGAGGAGTTCCTGCTTCAAGGAGGATTCTTTCTCTGTTAGGGAGTTGCTTAATGATTCTTGCCATTGCTTCTTCATTGTCAAGGTCAAGAGCAACTTGCAAGTAAGGTGGTTCGTAAAGCTTGATTGCTTTGAATCCCATAATTGCGTGGGTTCCACGATCTTTTTCGTATAATACTTTGTCAATGTCTGGGTAACCTTTCAATGCTCTTTTGATTGCAAGTTTGGTTGCTGCATAGTTGTATTGGTAGATTTTTCTGTAATCCTGTGCAGCTGGGCTAATGAATACGCTTGCATTAATTACCCAATCTTCAGCTTTGTCTTTAGGAATGATTCCTTCTTCTACACAATCAGCTACAGCTCTACCTACAGCAGTTTGAGCTGGTCCAAAGATTTTGCTTGCATCATCTAAGTCACCAACAGTTACTTTAGGAATAATGATGGTAGCTGGTTTGGTAATTAAGTTAGGTCTGATTACACTGAGTAATGGGGTGTGTCCAACAGATAATTGGCTTAATCCATTAGCAAAAGCGTTTCCTACAGGACCGTCTTTTTCACCAATAAGTAAATCAACGTGTGCTAATTCGTCTCCGTCTCCGATAAGAGCTTCTCCTATAAACATTTCATATCCTCCAATTTTAAGAATAATTTTATAATCATGATTTTAGTTTAAATCATTTTTAAGTCATTTTTTGAATTTATTTAGTTTAAATATTACAAATATTACTTTCATAATATGGTAAATATTTAT
>JAZNRM010000175.1:0-3395 GCA_045590695.1 Methanobrevibacter sp. | reverse complement strand
TTCTTTTACTTTTGCAGTGATTGCTCCACCGTCTTCGTTATCGATCATGTCAACAAGTTCTACTTGTTGTTGGAATCTTTCTACACCTTCCATAGGAATGTTTTCTACGAAAGGAATTGCACCGGTAGCACCAGTGATTTTTTTCTTTTCAGGGTCGCAACCATTTTCGTGTAATGCTTGGATACTTTGACCAGTAATGTGACCTTGTACTTCTGCACCACATAAGATTAAGAATCTGATGTTTGGGTTTGAAATGATGTTTGCTACAACTTTTTCAATACCTAAGTTTTCAGTTTTACAAGGTCCAGCGATTGCTGCTCCAGCAGCAGCTGGGATATCTTCATTGTGAGAAGCTAAAGTAGTTACAGCAACAGGACTTTCAGGGTCCCCTACAATGTAGTCTCCACTTACTACAGGCCAGTTATCAGCAGTAGGTTTTTTGTCAGCCATCTATAAAACCCCCATAGCTGTTAATATAGGCATAGCTGCCATAATAAGGAACATTCCTATAACAAATCCATAAACCATGTTGGTTAATTTACCTGCAATTACAAAGTTACCTTCTCTTCCTGGGAAGGAACCTAATGGAGCAGAGTTAGGATCTAAGGAATTCATTAGTTCATCAGCAGCTGCTTCGACTTTTGCGATTTCAGCATTAATTTCATCCATTGAAAGAATAATTAAATCTCCACCACCAGCTCCGAGAATACCGGTTTCTGCGTCAAGATTTAAATTTAATTCAGGAATAAATTGTATTAAAGGTAATACCATCTATAACAACCTCCTTATTCCTCAACTTTTGGCCATAAACCAGCCCATTTAACAGATGCTGCAGCTTCACAGGAAGCATCAACAAACATCTTAAATGAGATGTACCAACCGATAAGTCCGACAATTAAAATTGCAAACCATGCGTATCCTCCAGCGGAAATAGCAAGAATACCAGTAATAATCATAGTTAAGAATGCAGTAGAAGCACCACATTTAAGAGTTCTTACTTGGTCTTCGTTTGGTCCTAAACATGCGTTGAATGGGTGTTGGATAGCCATAGTACATAATATGTAAAAGATTGCAATAAATCCAGGAGCAACTACAGCAGATAATAATAAATCAATGGAGTATCCACCTGCAACAGCAGCGGAGAATCCTAAAACAGCTAATGCTGCAGCACCTGCAATTTCTGCAGTACATCTTTCCATAACAGGAATTTTCATACCAACAATTTTCTTAGCTACAATAGCAACTAATAATCCAATAACCATTGCAAAGATCAATGCAAGAATAGGTCCAGCAATTTCTAATCCAGCTAAGTTGAAAGCTGCAATAATACCTACACCAGCTAAAGCACCGATTACACCAATACCTAAAGACATGTAACCGATAGAAGGTACACCAGTACCTAAACCATAACTTGCTACACTACGGATTGCAATTACACCCCAAAGGATTGCACAAACTGCACCGAGACAGCTTAATACAGGTCCAATAACAGGGTTAATACCAGATAAGTATATACCGAGTAATCCACCGATAATACCAATAGCTAACATTACATTAGCATCTACAGCACCTTCTGCAGGTGCTCCACTTCCTCCAGCAGACATCTTAAATACCTCCAATCATTAAAACCATGAAGATTGCAGCTACAAGAGATACAATAGCACAAGCTAAAATTCCAGTAGGAAGTCTTTTAAATTTAGGGTCTACAAATCCTTCAATAGTACCTCCAATGTTATAGGAAGCAGTTACGGAGTTGATGAAGAACATACCTACAGATAAGATAGCAGCTAATCCTGCAATAACAGTAGCGTCAAATCCAGTCATGTTAGCGGTTGCGAATTCGTTAATAGCCCAGTAGACTAATCCACCACCAGCACCACCAAGTAAACCACCAATGATACCACTGATGTAACATACGGTAGGAATACCGTGTCCTTCGGTACCAGGAGTTTTATATTTTTCTTGGTTCCATTTGGTGATTGGGTCAACTGCAGCTTTACCAGATGCTGGTACTACACCAACACCGAAAATATAAATAAAGTTACCAATAAGCATGGTGATACCCATCATTAACATGGAACCAACTGCACCTGCTAAGATAATCAACCATACTGGTTGTCCTGTCATAGAAGCTGCGGTAATGAGTCCAGTTAAACCTGCACCAGCTGCTAACATTGCGGTACCAGTTCCTACACCGGTAGCTGTAGCCATAGCTGCAGGAGCACCACCTACAGGAATGAAGTGTACACCTCCTCCCATAATAATACCTGCAATTACAACACATATAATAAATATAATAAGATTCATAATGTAACCTCCTTATTCCTCATATGGTCCGAATTTTTCTCTTGCAGACTTTTCAAGGAAGTAGTTACCAGCGATTAATAAAATAACGATGATAAGTCCTACGATTTGTCCTCCAATAGCTCCGAATACAACAGTGATCCAGAAGCTTACGAAGACAATAAGTCCGAAACAGAAACCGGTTAAAGGTCCACCATATTTAGCACAGAAGTTACCTACATCGATAGAGTTTTTAGCACCGAGAGGAGCTTTGGTTACGATATCCCCTTGAATAGCTACAGGAGTACCTCCACCGTAATCGAATTTTTGGTATTCGCTTTCTGCACCGTAATGTACATCCCCTGTGGATGAACCGATTGCACCAATAGTAATTCCCCATAGTACTGCGAGTAATGGTAATGGGAATGGGTGTCCAAGACCGCTTAATGGAAGAGTCATTAAGTAAGCGATTCCTACAATACCGAAACTAGCTATAAAACCATGAGCTGCGATAGGGCCTAAGGATTGGGTTAATACATCCATAAATAATGGTTGTTCAAATTGAGATTGACCAACAATCCTTCCCATGTGTGATGTGACTGTATAAATTGCGTGAACAAATGCAGCAACAGTAGAACCCATTGCAATTGCGACTATAGGCAAAATACCCATACCCATTGCAAGAGCTGCGATACCACCAGCGATACCACACCAGCATCCATATGCTACTGGTTCACCAGAAGCTGCCTTATTGATCATACGGTGTAAATGTCCCATTTGTGGAGCAAGTTGAACTTGTGAGTTAGGGTTACTTTGTGAACCGATGTCAGACTCTAAGTCCTCTGCAGCACCAGCAATGGTTGCTGCTGCACCCATTAATGCGACTACACCTAATGTAATAGGGTCCATATTTTCTTTTCCTCCTTAAATTTTATTAAATTTAATTATTTAATAAACTATTACGTGATTAATTTTCCTATTAATCACATTTAGACATATTCTGTCAAATATAAAACCATAAAGACATAAAATAAAAATGGACTAAATAATGGACTAAAGCAAAATTTAGGCCATTTTTAGAACATCTAAATGATTTTATACTTTATGATTAT
>JAZNRM010000174.1:0-6318 GCA_045590695.1 Methanobrevibacter sp. | reverse complement strand
AATATTTATTTAAACTACCTAATACTAATCAATATTTTAATTTATAAGCTAATATTGATTTTAATAACTTTAATTTATTTTAATGTATTTACATTTATTATTAATTTTGTATTATATAAATGTTTTCAAATTAGTTTTATTTTTTGCATAAACAGTTAATTTTATTAAGTTTTTTTAAGGAATTTTTTCAAAAATATTTTATTTTATTAAAATATACTATATTTATTGAATTAAGAAATTAAGATGAAAATCAGTAATTCCCTGGTGATTTTTTGAAATGGAAGAAAATTGGAGATATCCTAGTAGTTGATGATAAGTTCAGCGGTAGTGAAGAGGATTTAGAATCCATTGCCTCTAAACATAATGTAAAGTCAATTGTTAAGATTGATATGATTGAAGGGCAAAAAAGAGAACCTACAATTAGTCTTCTTTATGGAAAGGATACTGAAACAATTCACAAGGAAAACGGATGCTTATTCAATTTGGACCTATCTAAAGTGATGTGGGCAAAAGGAAATAACAATGAGAGACTCAGAATAGCTAAACTGGTTAAAGATGGTGAAACTGTAGTGGACATGTTTGCTGGTATCGGCTATTTTTCCATTCCTATTGGGGTTCATAGTCAAGCGAAACAGATTTACTCAATTGAGATCAATCCGAATTCCCACCATTTCCTTAAGAGAAACATTGAATTGAACAGGATAAATGAAAAGGCAAATTATGATAGGATGATTCCAATTTTAGGAGACTGTGCTATTGAAGCCCCTAAATATTCAGCTGACCGTGTGTTGATGGGCTATGTGAAGACAACTCATCACTTCTTAAGGCCTGCAATGGAATGCGTTAAGGATGGTGGAATAATCCATTATCACGAAACAGTTCCTGATAAGTTGATTGAAACCCGTCCATATGAACGTGTGAAAGAGATTGCTTGGGAATGTGGAGAAAGGGAAGTTGAAGTATTGAATATTCAAAAGATCAAAAGGTATGCTCCTGGTGTAGAGCATATAGTCCTTGATGCAAGGATTTATTAAAAAATTTTATAAAAAAATTATATTAAAAGAGTATATTAAAAAATTATATATATTCAAAGAAAAATATTATGATTAGATTATATTTAAAAGAATTATTGTGTTTAAAAGTATTTCTAAGGAAGGATTATCATGATTGAAACTGATGTATTGGTAATTGGTGCTGGACCTGCAGGCTCTTCCGCTGCAAGATTTGCAGCTAAAGGAGGTGCAAAAGTAATCCTTATGGATAAAAAATCTGAAATCGGATTTCCTAAAAGATGTGCTGAAGGGGTTTCAAAGAAGATTTTTGATAAATTAGACCTTGAAATGGATCCTCATTGGGTTACTAATGAAATCAGTGGTGTAAGATTTGTTGCTCCTGATGGAACAGATATTTGGCTAAGTGAAGACCAAATCGATTTGCCTGATGCAGGATATGTGCTTGAACGTAAGGTATTTGATAAGCATATGGCAGCCATTGCTGCAAGGGAAGGGGCAGAAATCAGAATCAAGACCCAAGCAAAAGGCCTTGAAAGGCAGGAAGATGGAACATTCATTGTAACTTGCGAATCCATGGGAAAAACCTATAATATTCATGCTAAAATTATTATTGGGGCAGATGGTCCTGAGTCCCATGTAGCAAAATGGGCTGGATTAAATGCTATCATAAAGCCACAGCATATGGTTGCTGGTGTGCAATATGAAATGTGTAATGTTAAAATGAAAAGAAATGATTATCTTGAGTTCTATTTCGGCAGTGTGGCTCCTGGAGGATACTTCTGGCTATTCCCTAAAGGAGGGGATGTTGTAAATGCCGGCCTTGGAATCATTACAAACATGGCTCGAAAATCAGCTTATGAATACCTTGTTGATGCAGTGGACAACTGTTATGCAACCCAAGAGGCTCAAGCAGTTGAATTGAATGCTGGTGGAGATCCTGTTGGAGGGCTTGTCAAGGAAATGTACGGTGACAACATCATGCTTGTAGGGGATGCTGCAAGTCAAGTGAATCCTTTGACTGGTGGAGGAATCACCAATGGTATGTTAGGAGGCAGATTTGCAGGTGAAGTTGCTGTAGAAGCCTTAGAGGCAGGAGACTGTTCCAGTAATTTCCTTAAGAAGTATGAAAAGCTCTATTTGGATGAAATGGGTGCTGAAATGCAAAAATACACTAAAGTCACTGAGTATCTATGGACTTTAGATGATGATGACATCAATAAGATTGCTCATAAATTCAAGGAAATGGAATTTGAAAAGCTAACTACAACAGATATTGTTAAAGTTGTTATCAAAGCAGATCCAAAATCACTTTTAAAATTAGGTAGAATATTTTTATAGATTTTAATTAAATAAAATTCGAAGAGATTGTTTTTCAATCTCTTAAATAACTATTATTAGAAGAGATTAGCTATTGTCTATCTCTTCGTGTGCTCTTTTTGTTTTTTCCAGTAAATCTGGATTTTCAATATATTTTTCGTTTATGTATTTTTCATATATTGCCAATCTCTCTTTTAATTCGTATCCTGCATCATTGGTCAGTTTTTCTAACTTTTCAAGAGTTGGCCATGGAGATGATGGATTTACATAATCTTCACTAAGTGGAGACACTCCTCCCCAATCGTCAGTACCGCAGAGAAGGAATATTTGGCTTGTTTCATAGTTTAAGTTAGGTGGCACTTGAACTGAAACATCTTCATCGAAAAGCAATTGTGCAGCTGCAACGGTTCTAACCATATCCAAAAGACTTGGCTCTTCATAGTTTTCCATTTCGATTCCAGGGCTAACAGTAAAGTTTTGAATGATAACCTCTTGGATGTGGCCATACTTATCACAAAGCTCTTTTATTTTAAGCAATGAATCAGCTATTTCTTCCTTTGTTTCACCGATTCCAATCAATATTCCAGTTGTGTATGCAATATTGAGCTTTCCAGCATTTTCAATTGTTTCAAGACGTATTTTAGGATCTTTTCTAGGACTTTTTTCGTGGGCTATAGTTTTCATCAATCTTTCTGATGAGCTTTCAAGCATCATTCCCATTGATATATTGTACTCCTTAAGCATTTTCATATCATCATATGAGAAGTTTCCTGCATTTGTATGTGGAAGAAGCTCAGTTTCCTCAACAGTCATCTTGCAGATGTCATAGATGTATTCGCACATATTATTAAAGCCTAATTTATCCAGTTTTGCCTTAACTGCCTCTTCGGTGTCTGCATCCTCACCCATTGTAAACAACGCCTCTTTGCAGCCATATTTTTCAGCTTCCCTTAAGGTAGCCAATACCTCTTGCTTTTCGAGCAATATGATTGCATCAGGGTCATCTGGGCTTTGCTTGAATGCACAGTATCCACAATCATTTCTGCATATCTTTGTAAGTGGAATGAACACATTCTTAGAATATGTGACATAATTGTGCTCTCTTTTAGAGTTAGCTAAAGACATGATTTCCAGAATGTCTTCTTTTTTGCATTCTAAAATAGCTATTAAGTCTTCACGACCGAGATTTTCAAAATCAATATTGGATATATTAGACATTTTACACCTATTTTTGAGGATGATAATATTTTTTCACTTTTATTTAATTATTCTTCAATCTCATCTCTTTCAGTTGCGGTTACTTCAACATACATTGGGCCAAATCCAGATTTGTCTTTCCAGATAGCAACAAAAGTTCCTACATTAGGCATAAGGAATAGCTTGTATTCCACATGCAATCCCATAGCTTCCAATTGCTCTTTCATTTTGAGCAATCCTCCGCTGTCTGGTGCTACGCCACCATCTTCACCATCTCTAATGTAAGAATCCACTTTCTCTACAAATTCATTACCTTCATCTGATAAGACATCAACCTCTTTAGCCTTGAGAATATCTTCAAGCTCTCCCAATTTAGCTTCCATTTCATCAATTTCGATTGGGTCACGACTTATTCCTCTTACGATAACAACATGTTCCCCATGAAATGCAGGTCTGGAACCTTTAAATGCATTGAAATGTCCTATAATTTTTCCTGTAGTTTTTAATAATACGTCTGACATAAAATCACTTTATTATTCAAAATATTTTTTTTAATAACTTTTTAATTATTTTTATAAAAAATATATAGTTATTTTTAATTTAGATAGTATATAAATTTTACAAAATAGGATTGTGTTTTCAAATGAAATTGATTTCATAAGAATTATATAAAAAAAGATATAAATTAAACATTGTAATCATATTGGCTAAAAATTATATTAGTTTTCAAAATTAATTTGAATTTTCTTATATAATGACATTTTTACAGACGATTTTACTAATTTTATTCAATTAAAGTGATTCTATGAATAAACATTCAGGATGGGGCTCAAAGCTAACATTTATATTTGCAATGATGGGTGCTACAATAGGTATTGGAAATATTTGGCGTTTTAGCTATGTATTTTACAATAATGGAGGAGGCTCCTTTTTCATCCCATATTTCATTGCACTCGTTGTTATGGGAATTCCATTTTTAATTTTAGAATACGGTTTGGGTTTCAAATTTAAGAAGAGCTTTTCTAAGCTTTTGCATGATATCAATCCAAAATTTGAGATAATCGCTTGGATGTTAGTAATTTTTGTTTTCATCATTGCAATTTACTATATGGTTATTCTAAGTTGGGATTTCATATATTTCCTGAATAGTTTTACATTTGGATGGGGAACTTATCCATCCAGATTTTTCACATCAAGCGTCGGAGGATCTTCTGATTTGATGGGTATAGGATCTATAATATTACCTACCTTTTTCGGATGTATAATATTATGGGCTTTATTTTGGTTTGTTTCAAACAATGATGTTGATAAGGGTATTGGTTTGATATCAAAGATTTTAATGCCCTTGCTTTTCATTATAATGTCAGTGATTCTTCTTTACTCATTAACCTTGCCAGGATTCGATTTAGGGTTGAAAACCTTGTTTACTCCAAACTGGAATATGCTTTTTGACATAAATATCTGGCTTGCAGCATTTGCTCAAATAGTGTTCTCTTTAAGTATGGGGGAAGCTATTGCCTATACATATGCATCTTACTTATCTGAAGAAACAAGATTGATTGACAATGTGCTTATGGTAGTTGTAGCCAATTCCATTTATGAGATATTTGTAGGATTGGGAATATTTTCCATTTTAGGGTACATGTCTGTAACACATTCAATTCCTATAACTGAACTGATCACTGAAGGGACAAGCCTAATCTTTGTTGTTCTTCCGGAAATTTTTGATGTAATGGGTCCTGTTGGAAGAATCATGGCACCATTGCTGTTCTTATCAGTATTATTTGCCGGTTTCACTTCATCATTGGCATTAGTTGAACCATTATTGTCCTCCCTTTGTGAAAAACTTGGCTGGTCTCGTAAAAAAGGAGTTACTGTTTTAGTTATCATAGCATGTTTCGGATCATTACTATTTTCAACAGGAATTAGCAGTTATTTAGTTGAAGTAACTGACACTTTTGTCAATGAATTCGGATTTTTGATTTTAATAGCATTGCAGGCAATAATATTTACTTGGTATTTTGATATAGATGAAATAATTCCTGTTTTAAATAAGAATTCCTCTATTAAAATTGGGAAGAAATGGAAATTCACCCTTAAGTATATTCTTCCATTAATGTTGATTATCATGTGGATTATTGGTGTAGCTCAATTGATCTATGAAGCGGATTTATTTAAGTTAGGAATATATCTTTTGATTTCTGTGATTGTATTAGGATTTTCAATATTTTTCGTTAAGGTTAGACCTAATGGTCAAGATTCTAAAGAATAATAATCATGATTATTTTCATTAAAAATAGTTTTTAAATGCTCTATCCAAAATTATATTAGCACTAATTTTCATAATATATTCATTAATTATTTTGGAAATGATATTATGGAAAATTTTGAAAATCAAAAATTCTGTCAATCCTGTGCTATGCCTATGACTGAAGAGCTTTTTGGAACCAATGCAGATGGATCAAAAAATGAGGATTACTGCATCTACTGCTTTAAAGATGGTGAATTCACTTCTGACATGACTATGGAAGAGATGATGAATTTCTGCATTGAAAAGATGGTTGAAGTTCATCCTGAAATCGATAAGTCAGAAGCTTCTAAAATGATGAATGAGGTTTTCCCTCAATTGAAAAGATGGTCAAAAGATTAAATTAATTATCCATAATACAAGGTGTTTGGATATTTAATTTGAATTTCATTAACAATTTTTGCTTCTTCTGATTTAGCGAAAATAAAAGAAACATATGCTATTGCTAATGAGCTTAAGATTGATAATATGCTTATAAGTAAA
>JAZNRM010000173.1:0-3142 GCA_045590695.1 Methanobrevibacter sp. | reverse complement strand
TATATAAGTTAAATATTTTTAAATTAAATTTATCAAATTATTAACTAATTAAAAATATTGTTTAAAATTAAAAAAATTAAATTTGATAGCATGAGAAAAGATATTATATTAATTGTTTTGATATTGATAGCAGTTGTTAGTATAAGCGGTTGTATTAATGGCCCTATTGATAATATAAACAACAGAATGAAAGATTTGAACACCGATATTACTGAAGGAGATAATGATTATAACGCTGCAATAAGCTCCATCAATAGCCGTGACTATTCAAGTGCAAACAACAACATTCAAATTGCAAAGGAAAAATTTAATGACGCAGAAACAAAACTTTCAGAAATTGAAGAGTATCAAGATGACTTAAATGAAAGTGTATATAAAGAGTATATCGATTTGATAAAGGAAGAAGTGTCATTAAAGAAACAGGCAAGCGATGAGCTTTATTTAGCTATTCAGTACTATGCAAATAATGATCCTTATTCAGGAAATTCATATGCTAAGTCAGCAAATAATCAAATGAAAAAAGCAGTGATACTCCAAGGTGAAAGAAATCAATTAGTAGAAGAAAACTCAGGATTATTCAAAAAAGCAGGAATAATCTAAAAATGATTATTCAACTTAATAATTAATATTTTTATTTGAATTATTCAATTTATTAGAAAAATCTGTGAGGGGGAAAAATGAAAAAAGCATGCCCTAAATGTAATGGAACCGGATCTATCGTTGTAGATACAAAGATATGTGAAAATTGTGACGGAACCGGTTATGTAGATACATTTGAAATGAAAAATCACTTTAAAGGCGTGAACAGTAATGCTAGAGCTAAATTTGATTTAGATGCAGATCAAGATGTTCCATGTGAAGCATGTGATGGAAAAGGAATGGTAGATGTTTTGGAAGACTGTTCCTACTGTAATGGAACAGGTGAAATTACTGTTTGCAATGATTGTGGAAAACGTATTGATTCTGATAAGAATTACTGTGATGAATGTGCAGAAAAGCAAGAAAAAGAGAAAATGAAAAAACAAGCTGAAAGAGAGAAAAATCCGGAAAAACTCGTTGTGGAATCTGACATCTCCGGAAAGGAAATTGTTTATGAATTAGATGGATTATGTGAAATGAGCGATTTGGAGCTTAATTCCATCTATAGAGGTAAAGTCACAAGAGTGGAAAGATACGGCCTTTTTGTCAGCTTAAATAATCAGGTTTGGGGACTCATGAGAACACGTAATTCCTCAAATAAAGTTGGAGATTATGTATTTGTAAGAATCACACAAATCAAAGAGAGAAAACGTGAAGTTGACATGGCTCCTGCAAGTGTTTTCAAAGGAGAATACGTAATTAAAAAAGTCAAGAAAAACATCAAAAGGACCAAAATCGAAACACTTGATGATTCTTCACTCAGTAACATTGTTAAAGTTCATGGAGAAGTTATACAAATCCAACAGACTTCCGGACCAACTATTTTTACAATCACTGATGAGACTGCAATTACTTGGGCTGCAGCATTTAATGAGCCTGGAGTTAGAATGTATCCTGAAATTGAAATAGGGGACATTGTAGAGGTAATTGGAGAAGTCAATAAGCATAATGGTGAAATTCAAATTGAGTCAAGCAGCATTGAAAAGCTTGAAGGTGAAGAAGCAAACAAGATGAAGGAATTCATTGATATTGCTTTAGATAAAAAGGCAGAACCTGATGATGTTAATTTCCTAATTCAAAGCCCTGTTTTAGATAGGTTAAAGCCTAAAATGAGAGAAGCTGCAAAGGTCATTAGAAGAGCCATTTTAGATGGAAGATCAATTCTTGTAAGACACCATGCAGATGCAGATGGTATCTGTGCAGGAGTTGCAATGGAAAAAGCGGTCATTCCTTTATTAAAGGAATTCAATCCAGATAATGATGCTGAATACCACTACTTCAAACGCTCTCCTAGTAAAGCTCCATTTTATGAATTGGAAGATGTAGTCAAGGATCTCTCATTTGCATTGGAAGACTTTGAAAGACACGGGCAAAAATTGCCATTGATTGTATTATTAGATAACGGTTCAACTGAGGAAGACATTGTAGCATTGATGCAAGCAAAAATCTATGACATTGAAATAGTGGTTATTGACCATCACTTCCCTGGAGAACTTATTACAAAAACATTGAAAAGTGGAGAAACCATTGATGGAAGCGTAGAATGCAATAATGAAGATATTATCGCTGGTACCGTTGCAGTGGATGAATACGTTGACACTCATGTAAATCCTTATCTTGTTGGAGGAGACTCCCAAATAACCGCAGGGGCATTAGCTACTGAAGTTGCACACATCATTAATCCAGATGTTGAAGACTTAGTTAAACACTTGCCTGCTGTTGCGGTTTTAGGAGACCGTGCAGAAGCTGATGAAGTGGAACAATATGTAAAGCTTGCATCTGAGAAAGGATATGATAGAGAGCAATTGAAGAAGATTGCTGAATGTATTGATTTTGAAGCTTACTTCCTTAGATTCATGAACGGTAGAGGAATTATCGATACCATTTTAGGTGTAGACAATCTTGATAAGCATCCTAAGATGGTTGAAGCATTATACAAGGAATACCTAAAACGTGTAGATACCCAAATGAAAGCGGCCTTGCCTAACATTAAAAGAGTTCAACTTGAAAATGGAATCTACTTCAACGTTTTGGATGTTGAAAAATATGCTCATAAGTTCACATTCCCTGCACCTGGAAAAACCTGTGGATTTGTCCATGATAAGATTGTAAAGGAGATTGGTGAAGATAAGCCAATCATTACCCTTGGACATGGTCCTGACTTCGGAGTTTTAAGGGCAACTGATTCTGTTCATAAGATCTTTGGATTCAATGTGAACAATATAGTCATTAGTCTTGCAGATAAAATACCTCAAGCAGGTATTGATGGTGGAGGTCACGAATGTGCAGGATCAATAAAATATATTGAAGGTCTTGGTAAGGAAGTGTTGAATCAACTTCTAAGTGAAATCCAAAATATGACTAATGAATAAAAAAATAATTTCAATTGAAAAATAATTTTTTGATAAATTTTAATCATGAATTATTTTTTTTCTATTTTTTATTTTTTTCAAATTTTTAACTTTTTTCTAAAATTTCTATTTTTTCTGATATCCCAATTATC
>JAZNRM010000172.1:0-3190 GCA_045590695.1 Methanobrevibacter sp. | reverse complement strand
AACATTTATATTATATTAAATAAAAATTTTTATATAACATTAGAAAAGATTATTTTAGACATTCCATATGTTCTAAAATTCTTTATTTGTAAAAAGACATTTCAAAAATTTATTTTTAAATAATTAATTAATATTATTTTTTATTATATTAATTCATCTTTTTTAATGTATTGAGGTGAAAATATTTTAACAAAAAACAGGACATTGCTTTTGTTGATAATGTCATTGTTCATTCTTGCAATGGCTTCAGTATCAGCAAGTGATGTAAGTGACATAAGCGATAATCAGGAGATTATTTCAGATCAAGATTCAATTAGCGAGGATATTGTAAGTGAAAGTGTAGATTTATCCAGTGCTGATTTAGAGTCTACTGATGATGCAGATTCAGTTAGTGATAGTGAATCTGACGATTCAAAGCTTGGATCTTCTGAAATAGAATCAGACCAATTATCTGAAGATGAAACCACTAAGAATTCTACAAGCATTGAAGCTTCAAGTTCAAGTGTGGTTTATGGCAATGATTATTCAGTCACTCTAAAGGATAAAAACGGCAACGTCTTATCCGACAAAAATTTAATTTTCACATTTAATGGAAATAATTACACAAGAACTACTGATTCCAATGGTGTCGCTAGCATAAAGATCAATGCTGCAGCAGGCACATACCTAATCAGTGTCTTATTTGAAGGTGATGATTTATATGAAAATTCATCTTCCTCAAGCAAATTGACAGTCAGTAAGGCTTCAACAAGCATTTCAACTGCTACCAAATATGCAGTTAAAGGTGAAACTTACTCTGTTGTTTTAAAGGATAAGTACGGCAATGTATTATCCAAAAAGAATGTTATCCTAACATATAATGGTAAGACTTACAATAAAACAACTAACTCTAAAGGTATTGTAAGCATAAAGATTACTGGAGCAGTGGCAAAGACCTACAAATTGACTTATAAATTTGCAGGTGATGAGTATTATAAGGCTAGTTCAGGATCTGTAAGCCTTAAGGTTAAAATGGCTACAAAATTAACTGGAGCTAGCACTGTTGTAAAAGGCAATAAGTATAGCGTTACCTTGAAGAATGCAAATGGAAAAGCATTGGCTAAAAGGACTGTAAGTTTCACCATCAACGGTAAGACTTATAAGAAAACCACTAATTCCAAAGGTGTTGCAAGCTTAAAGATTAGTTTAGCATCTCCTAAAGCTTATGATTTGAAAGTTAAGTATGCTGGTAGTTCCTATTATGGTGCATCTGAAAAAGAGGTATCTCTCTTTGTTAAAACACCAACCAAGATTATTAATTCAGGTAATTCCATTGGTAAAGGAACCAAATATTATCTTACCTTAAAGGATTCCAGCAATAATGTTTTATCTGGCAAAACTGTTACCATTACTTACAGAGGAAAGACTTATAAGAAAACCACTAATTCCAAAGGTGTAGTTAGCTTAAAGATCAATTCAGCTATTGGTCAAAGATACGTTCTTAAGTATAAATTTGCAGGAACCAAGTATTATGGTCCTAGTTCCGGTTCTGTAAACCTTAGAATAAAGAATGCAACAACTTTGACTGGCTCTGCTTCAACTGTAATCATTAAAGGAAATGTATATAAGGTTACTTTAAAAGGTGATGATAAAAAAGCTATAGCAGGTCAAAAGATTACATTCACTTTTAATGGCAAGACTTATACCAGAACTACAAATAAGAAAGGTGTTGCTAGCTTAACCATTAATGCAGCCGCTGGAAAGACCTATAAGTTTTCATATAAGTTTGCAGGAACATCCTATTATAACAGGTCTGCTTCCGGAACCATTAACTTAGCGGTTAAACTCAAAACTTCCTTAAAGAATTCCGGTACTGTCATAATGAATGATACTGTATATACAGTTTCCTTAAAAGATTCAGATGGCAAAGCTTTAGCAAATAAACCTGTAGATTTCACATTTGATGGCAAAACTTATCAAAACAGCACAGATGAAAATGGAACTGTTGGACTTCTAATTAATGTAACAAGTCCAAAGGTTGCTAAATTAACCTACAAGTTTGCAGGTGACAATAAGTATGATGTTTCATCAGGTTCTGTTAGCTTGGATGTAAAGTCTGATAAGATATTTAGATTTGATGATATTGTAGCTGGAGCAGTTAAGGTAAGGTCTTTTGTTGAAAAGAATGGTAAAATGGCAGCTACCATCACTATTAATGGCATTAAAATGAACATGACAAGCTATACTTATTTGTTAGCTAAAGCAGTGGAGAATATCAACAATGGTAAAAAAATTGATGTTGCTTTAGTTGATGTGGATTCCACTTATAAGAATATGGGAAACACTTCTGTCAATGCTGACTTGAATAAGACCAAGTATGTTGAAATGTCAAAGATCTTGACTGATTTCATAGAAGAAGAAGGAAGACTTCCATATTACATTACTACTGTTATTGGTCAAATGTCTCCTAACCTGTACATATATGGTCTTGCTAAATCTTTAGATTTCTATTCAAATATGAATAGATTGCCTAATTATGTGACTTTCGATGCTAAAGATGTGAATGGTGGAAGTGGAAGTGTCACTAAAAAAGGAAATGCTTCCCAATACAAAAAAGGTTTGAATGAAGTTCAATCACTTACTTCCGCTCAACTTGCCCAATACTTGAAGGCTTCTGGAAATGATGCACTTAACTCAGCAATTAAATCTTTAGCTAACTCTTTAACATCCGGAAAAACTACTGTCTGGGCTAAAGCTGAAGCTATATTTAATTGGGTTAGGGACAATATCAATTATGAATATTATGCAAACACCAAATATAAGGCAACTGGTACTTTAAGCAAGAAAAAAGGTAACTGTTGTGATCATGCAAACTTGATTGTTGCTCTTTGTAGAGCAGCTGACATACCTGCAAGGTTTTCCCATGGTAAGAACTGTAAGTTCTCAAGTGGTTTGAACACTGGTCACGTATGGGCACAAATCTATGTTGATGGTGTATGGTATTCTGCTGATGCAACAAGTAGCAGAAACAAGTTAGGTAATATTCAAAACTGGAATACAAAGTCATTTGACCTTAAAGAGCAACTTGTTCACTTAACATTCTAGTGGTAATTAAATTTTAACCTTTTATTTTTTTATTTTAATTTTTTATTTCTATTTTTTCTATTTTTATTTCTATTTTTCAATTTCTTTATAAAATTTTATTTTCAAT
>JAZNRM010000171.1:0-3497 GCA_045590695.1 Methanobrevibacter sp. | reverse complement strand
CATACATTTCCGAGTTCCATTTAGAAATAATATCCTTTTCGTTATACAATTTTCTTTCCTCCATTTTGTTTAGAGGGTTAAGAGATTGTCACCCTCTTATTTTTGTTGATACTTTTCATTGTTTTATTTCTCATATGAAATCACTCCTTCCAATCAATTCGTAAAATTCAAATCTTCGCGTGCTTTCAATCTCTTCATAAAACTGAAAGTTTACTTTCACGCATCTACACTTTTTGATTTATCAATCGTTCTATCGAATCAACTAATTCACACAAATCCTCATCCTTATCTTCCCAATGAAAATATTTTGATTCTTTAAAGTATTCGCTTGGATAGTATTTCTTGCCATCTGTATCAACTAATGCAACAGTGATACAACCTCGCTCACATTCAAAAATAATCAGACTATCACTTTCAATATGCTTATATGTTAATCCAAACACACACATCTGAACAGGTCCATATGTTTCCAGTAATTTCACCTTTTCAACAAAGCGTTTTTTCATAAAATCATCAACTCTCTGTAGTCTTTTATCCATATCAACCCTCCGCCAAATTCAAATTCTCACATGCTTTCAACTCTTCACAAAGCTGAAATTTCCAAGTGGGACCCAAAATTGGAATTTGTTGCTAAATCATTTCCTTTTCATTATTTTTTGGTGGTCGGACATGACATAGCATTTCTTTTTCACAAGCACCAAATTGTAGGAAATTAAATTTTGCTTCTTTTAGTGTTATTCCATGGTTAGAGGCACTTGGTTCGCTATCACAAGTAATAAACAGGTCATTTTCCCAAAAACAAACAGGGCAAATATAACCATGAGCTTCGTTTGCTGGGATATTATAGGTTAAATATTCACAACAAGGACATTGATATTTTTTCATTCTGTATTTCAATCTCTCCATCAACTTCAAATTTGCGTTTTTCTTTGTTTTAGCAATTTCATACTCAAACAAAATACAAATACACCTAATGCAATAAAAAATCCCCACACTATATTCCAATAAGGACTATTTACATCAAACATAAACAATAATAAATTATTCCACACTTTCAACTCAATCGCTATTGCAAACAAGTCAAACAAGACATAGCTTCCGCCAAAAATGTATATCCATCGCCACCAATAATTATTTTTCTTATTCTTCCAAAATGTCACTATTCCACAAACACATAGAAAAGCTAAAATACCCATCAGTACAAAATAGAAGGCTCCTTTGTTCTCTAAAATCCCCAACCAAAAATCAGCATATGATGTTCTGTCAATTAAACCCCATATTCTATGTAAATGAAACAATCCAAAAAACATAAAGAACCAAGGTTCCCAAGCATATATTTTCTTCAATTATCTATTCTCCAAATTCAAAGTTTCAAATGACTATTCATCCAGGTGATAGAGGTAGGATATCATATCGTAATCTCGGTTTCCCCATTTATGAGTACCGTTTTTGTACACTTCTCCGCCCATTTTCTCATAAAATCGCCTGGCTTTATAATTCTCTTTGAGACACCATATTATCATTTTTTTCTTACCCGATGCCCTGAAGAAATCAACCGAATTCTGAAACAGAGTCCTTCCTATTCCGTTTTTTCTTTTTTCATATCTGACATATAAAGCAATTATTTCACAATCTGAAGCTTCGTCGTCGGCAATCTCATTCCATGTGAAACCCAGTATCTCCTTCTCAACCACAGCAACCATATAAATCTGGTATCTCTGCAGTTCTATCTGATACCGTTCTTCCACGCTCATGGAATCCAGATAATCATCGTCTATGATACCCCTATACGCATTTTTCCAGTCTTCAACCACTATTTCTGCAATTTGTCTAGCATCAGCTCTCGTTGCTTTTCTTATTATCATTTGTTCTTGAACATTATTCATTTTGTCTCCACATACTCTGATTTGTCATCATTAGTTCTACTGAAATTTTCATGAGTCCTACAACTTCAAATCTTCTATTGTTATCAATCTCTCCATAAAACTGAAAGTTTCGCGTACTATGCCAGACACTATAAATCCTCCAAGAACTCTTCTATACAACTATTTACAAACTCAGGATTATCAACATTAGAATTATGTGCTGCATTTGGAATCCAAATAATTTTTATTCCAGTTCTTTTTGCCCATGCTTTATTGTACTGTTTTACTTTTCCTGTGTTATCCCTTTCTCCTACTAAAATCAATGAGGGGCAAGATATTTCTAATTCTTTATTATCATCCAAAAATCCTGCATAACCAATCCCCATCAAGCGGCATAGTTCTGTTTTTCCATAGTCACTAACCATTTCAAGCATATTCTCTCGTCCAGCTTTTGTAACAGCATTTTGTTTAACTATAGAAACCTTAAGTAATTTTTCCGAGAATGGTTTACACATCCATTCAATTTGTTTTAACCACCAAATATCGGATTTAGAATAATAGTCTCCAAAAGGGGTTGAATCAATCGAAACAAATCCTTGTATCATTTCAGGATGTCTTGCTATGAAAGATTGTGCCATATAACCACCCATTGATTGCCCAATTAACACGACCTTCTTGATTTGAAGCTCATTTAAAATTTTCAACATCACAATTACAGCATTTTCATACGTGAAATCACTATATGGTCTTGATTTCCCATGTGCAGGTGCATCCCATACAATCACATTATATTTTTCTTTAAAATAATCCACTTGCTTTCCAAACATTGTATGATTGGCAGTCAAGCCATGCAACAAAAAAAGTGTCTTCTTCGTTGAATCAATATCAGTATGCCAATAATACACCATTCCATTTTCACATTTCACAAACGATTGTTTCATGTCTTACATCTCACCACCAAATTCAAATCTTCTATTGTTATCAATCTCTCCGTAAAACTGAAAGTTTCCTTTTATTTATCCTTCTTTAATCTTAATCATCACATGCAAGAAACTTGTATATTTCTCTTATTATGACATCCGATGAATCCGTATTCATACCAGGCATTTGCATAATAAATATACCAGACCAATTATCCCAGCTTACCATAATTCCTTCTTCATCTATTATGTTTCCAAACTTTTGCCGAATATAGCTTTCAACCCTATCAATATCCGAAATGGACGCATCTAAATCAAATTTTTCACAAGACAATTTGCCATTGTTTATTGTATGAAGTTCCCAACCGTTCTCGCTCTTTGCTATTAACATTTTGCTTACTCCTAATCGTGAAAATTCAAATTTTTGCATGCTTTCAACTCTTCACTAAGCTGCAATTTTTGATTATTTAACCTTTTGTATATATCTGTCCTCTATACCCACCAAGACCTCCTACTCGAGGCCTAAAATGCTCGCATACTTCCGTTTCATAACACTGTCTTCCACCGGCAGCAAATGCATCCCATATAGTACATTGACCTTCTTCCAAATTTTGAGAATACTTTCCATTAACCCTAAGGTAAATCTCCGCAACATCTACAAAGCAGACTATTCCACCAATGCTACCGTTTCCGTAGGGACTATAATCCGAGT
>JAZNRM010000170.1:0-1837 GCA_045590695.1 Methanobrevibacter sp. | reverse complement strand
ACGTTTCCTGAACTTTCTGCAGTGCGGCAAGTGTAAACTTTTCAGGCAGAAAATCAAAGCTTATGTCATTATTTTCTGCTTCAGAACGCAATATGCTAAGTGCCGAAGCTATGATTTTTGCATGGTCAAATGCAAGTTTCTCTTCTTTTAAAACATCAAATGAAAATACACCAATATCCTTAGCATCATCATCTGCCTTTGCATCATCAAAATTGCCATGAGCCAAATAGACTATAGACACTGTATGTCTTCTTGGGTCACGGTCTGGATCGGAGTATACTCCGAATAATTTAACAGATTCAATATCAATGGAAGTTTCTTCTTTTGCTTCCCTAATAGCTGCATTTTCTGTTTTTTCACCATAATCAACAAAGCCCCCAGGCAATGCCCAACTGTCTTTAAAAGGATCATTTTTCCTTTTGATGAGTATGAATTCATGATCTTCATTATAAATAAAAATGTCAACAGTCAATGATGGAATCTTATATTTAATACTCTCACCCCAAACATAAAAATAATAAATAAAATTAATAATACATCAAATTTAAAATAAAATCATTAAAATAAAACTTAAGAAATGATAAGAAAATGATAAGAAAATAATAAAAAAAGATAATTAAAACTAAAAAATAAAAAAATAAAAAGAAGAAAGAATTAAAAATTTAGATTCCTTCAAGTTCTTCTTTAAATTCAGCAGTTTCTTCTTTTAATCTTTGAGCTGCTCTTAAAAGAGAATCTCTTGGTCTTTTTGTTCTTTTAGTTTTAATGGTCATGATAGGTTCACCAGTAAGAGGGTGATCAATACCATAAACCGCATATTCTACATCGCTATCTTCCATGAGATATTTTCTTAAAACATTACAAAGAGAGTGGTTTTCTCCGTGAATAATCATTTCGAGTTCTAATTTGGTATCTTTTACAACTTCAATTTCCATGTTATCTTTTCCTTAAAAATTAAATAAACAACTACAAATCTGTATTCTAATTAAAAATTAATAATCATAATTTTTAGAAACTTTTCTTTTTTCCTTTCTATCACATACAGGACAGTACACTTCAGATTCATTGCAAGGATCCATAAAGGTTCTGCATCTGGTACACATAGCCTTTACAACACCAGAAGTGATGTCTTCTGTGTTCAAATCAAGGTTATCTCCCATGATTTTAACTACTTTTGCTTCTATTAAATCTCCAATTCTAAAAGCATCTGTAAGCTTATCGATGTAACCAGGAGTTACTTGAGAGATGTGAATAGCTGCCAAATAAGGAAGAGCCAATTCACGTCTGGTTCCCTTTTTAGCATAAATAGTTATTAAAGCTCTTTGGCCACGTACATCTTTTACCTCACCGTATACAATATCTCCAACTTTCAATAGGTTTGGACCACCAGATTTTGATATTACAGAGATTTCCTTTTCATCTTCATCAATCAATACATTTCCAGGAACACCAGATTTCACACTTCCATCATCTTCATATGCTCCTTGACCTGGTAAAAACTGTTCACTTACACTTAAAAAGTCACCAGGCATTACAAAATCTCCAGATTCCATTTTCATCTAAACACCTCATAACAGGCAATTTTGCCAAGTTCAACATTTTATAATTCCATTTATAAAATTAGGACAATCATCCGAATAATCCCATAACTCCGTTTATAGAATTAGGATAATCAATCCAGAATAAATCCCATAATTCCATTTATAGGATTTATTTAAATTATGAAATTAAATTTGTATAAATTTTCATCCATAAAATTATCAATTGTTTATATGTAAATTATTTATGTTTTTTAGTAATATATAAAAAATTCGGTTTTTAGAAATAGTTTTAAGAG
>JAZNRM010000169.1:0-3287 GCA_045590695.1 Methanobrevibacter sp. | reverse complement strand
ATTAAAGCGGCAAAGTGCGAATACATATATTCAGTGAACAATGACGTTGAATTGGAATGGAACGCTTTGGAAGAGATAATTAAAGCTATGGATGAGTCTATTGACTTAGGTGAAAATCCATTTTCAATCCAGTCAAAGATGATTCAGCATTACAATAGAAAGCTGATGGATGATGCCGGTGATGAGTACACAATCCTTGCATGGACAAAGAAGATAGGTGATGGTCAGCCTGTAGAAAGATATAATAAGAAGAGGGAAATATTCTCATCCTGTGCAGGTGCTGCATTGTATAGAAAGTCAGTCCTTGAGGAAATAGGGCTTTTTGATGATAATTTCTTTGCTTATGTTGAAGATATAGACTTGGCTTATAGGTCTCAGATTTATGGGTATAAGAATTATTTCTGCCCAAATTCAATAGTTTACCATTATGGAAGCGGAACAAGCGGAAGCAGATACAATGAATTCAAGATTAAATTGGCAGCCCGTAACAATGTCTTCCTGATTTACAAGAACTTCCCAATTTTACAGAAGATCATCAATTTCATATTCTTGTTTATAGGATTTTTAATAAAATACCTTTTCTTTGTAAGGAAAGGATATGGTTCCATTTATTTGGATGGAATCAAGGAAGGATTGGGAAATAGAAAGAAATTAACAAAAACCCCATTCTTAAGAAAAAACTGGAAAAATTACTTTAAGATAGAATGGAAACTCATAAAAAATACTTTTGCTTATTTAAGGAAATGATTGTACTGATATAGGTGTAAGAATGAGAAATTTAGATTTATCAATTATCATTGTTAATTACAATACATTTAAATTAACAAAGGAGACCATTGATTCATGTTTGGCTGAGCCGACTCATTATACATATGAAATCTTTCTTGTAGACAATAAATCAACTGATGACAGTTTGGAAAAATTGGAGGACTACTTCAAGGATGAGATTTCAAGAGGAACAATTAAGGTTATAGCAAACTCCAGCAATGATGGTTTTGCAAAGGCTAACAATTTAGCTATTGAGCAATCTGAAGGGGAATATGTCCTTCTTTTAAATTCAGATACACTTGTTAAGGAAGCTACAATTGACAAATGTATGGATTATATGACTAAAGGCACAAATGCTGATGTCGGTGCATTGGGATGTAAAGTGTCACTTGCAGATGGAAGTCTTGACAAGGCTTGCAAACGAAGCTTTCCAAATCCTGCAAACGCTTTCTATAAGCTATTCAATGTTAAGACAAGCAGTGGAAAGGATGATTATAATCTAGATGACTTGGATGATGACGGAGTCTATGAAATCGACTGCTTGGTTGGTGCATTCATGCTTGTTAGAAGAACAGCTATTGATGATATCGGCCTTTTGGATGACACTTTCTTCATGTATGGAGAAGACATTGACTGGTGTTACAGGATAAAGCAGGCAGGATGGAGAATCGTTTACTTTGGTGAAGCTGAAATAATTCACTACAAGGGAGCAAGCAGTGAAGACAAGAAGACCAAGAAGAGAAATCCAAAGCTCATTTACGAATTCTATAGGGCAATGTATATTTTCTATAGGAAGCATTATACTAAAAAGTACAATGTTTTTGTAAACATAGCGGTTTACATTGGAATAGCAGTCTTGCTTGTGTTCAATCTAATCAGAAATGCCTTAAGGTCTTGAACTCAATTTGTCATCCGATCATCATGATAATAAGTAAAATTTTTTAGGTAATTTTATAAGCAATTGCTATTAAATCTATTACTGTATAGAAAAAATATTACATAATATTTATTTTTATAGTCAATAAGGTAAAGAGTGGTAAAATGATTAAGGAAAATCAAAGAATATTGAATTCATTGCTTGTTGTAATAGATGTTCTTGTAATTCTATTTTCATTGGTTCTAGCTTACTATGTTAGATTCAAAACTACTCTATTCGGCCCTTTAGGCGGATCCTTGCCATTTATTGATTACTTTATATTCACTGTTTTTGCAATTATTCCGACATACCTTCTTTTATACTACTTTTTTGGACTTTATAAGCCATTCAGGAATAAGCCTTCAATACTGTCCGGTGCAGAGGACATAATCAAAGCGGACATAATGGCTTTCATCATATTGGTAGCTATTTTATTCGTTATCAACCAGCCTGATTTCTCAAGGATCATGCTGTTCCTCTTGAGCATATTCGGTATGATCTTTGCAATTATAGAAAGGGCTCTTGTGGTTTTTGTCTTAAGGTTCATGAGAGTTAACAATCGCAATCTAAAGCATATGCTCATTATTGGGGATAATGACTTGGCATTCAATTTTGCACAGAAAATCAAGTCTAAAACCTATTTAGGATACAGCATTGACGGTTTCTTAGGAAGAAAAGAGCATTTAGGCAAAACCTTTGAAGGAATAAGATTCATTGGAACCTTTAAGGACTTGCCGGATGTCTTGAAAACACATAAGTTCGATAGGGTTGTCATAGCCATTCCTTTGGAATACTATTATCACTTGAACGAGATTGTGGATGCATGTGAGGAAGAGGGAATCAAGGCGGAAATCATTCCGGATTATTACAAGTACTTCCCTGCAAAGCCTTCTGTTGACATGCTTGATGATTTGCCAATCATCAACATCCGTTATGTTCCTTTAGATGATGCATTCAACAAATTCAAGAAGATCATTGAGGATTATTTTGTAGCTATTGTTGCAATTATAATAACCTCTCCAATCATGCTGATTACAGCTATTGCGATTAAGTTGGAATCTCCTGGTCCAATCATCTTCAAGCAAGAAAGAATCGGATACAATGGAAAGCCATTCATGATGTATAAGTTCAGAAGCATGAAGGTTCAGGATGAGGAGGAAGAGAAATCCCAATGGACCACTGAAGATGACCCAAGAAAAACAAGGGTCGGAACATTCATCAGAAAAATGAGCATCGACGAATTGCCTCAATTCTTCAATGTATTGAAAAGGGAGATGAGTGTTGTAGGCCCTCGTCCGGAAAGGCCATACTTTGTTGAGCAATTCAAGAAGACAATTCCGAAATACATGGTTAAGCACCAGGTAAGGCCAGGACTTACAGGGCTTGCTCAAGTAAACGGTTATAGGGGAAACACTTCAATCGAAAAGCGTATCGAATATGATATCCGTTATGTAGAAAACTGGAGTTTGGTTTTAGACATTCAGATCATGCTCAAGACCATTTTCAAAAGAGATGAGAATGCATACTGAATCCTCTTTTTTACACAATTGCAATTAGTTTGAAATTTCAATCATTATTCTATTTTTTATATCAATTTTAAAAT
>JAZNRM010000168.1:0-2283 GCA_045590695.1 Methanobrevibacter sp. | reverse complement strand
TTATTACTTTCTAAGAATTCAATCATTTTACTTATACTATCTTTTTTATTTGTAAGACCATTAAGTACTCCAGAGTTAATCATTTCTCCGTCTCCAGTATAAGCTTCAACTTCTACGTTTCCACCCTTTATTACTGGAATAATATTTATAATTCTATTCCTTATAATTATGGTATTTGCCTTTTCCATGGGTATTCTATCCCCATATGTTGGTAGAAAGGAAATAATATCTATAATTATAATTGGATTTGTTCTTGGCGCTATCGGAGGATACTTCTTCATTGACCCTATTTATGATGAAAGCCCATATATTATAGGTAATGCTCAAGGACTCTTTACATTGGATAGTGAAGTGATTAATCTAAACATTCCATCAACTTCAAACATCAGTGATGTTACAAATAAGATCAGCAATTTAAATGGAGTTAATTCAGTTTCTACAAACGGTTTTGAGCTGAAAACAGGATTCATAAAGAACAGCACAAAGATTTATGTTGAAAATCATTTAAGAAGCGATCCTGAGATTGAAAGCTTTAAGGTAACCAACAATTCCGTTACTGTAGACTTAAAAAATCCTGCAAGTTCAACCACTACATTAGGTTCTCTTGTAAATTGGCTAAGCAATAGGGCTGGAGTAGGCTCTGAATTCGCTTTTGTCCATATACAAGTGCATGTAAACTCTAATGATGTGGAAGAGGTTAGGGATTATCTAAATGAAAGTAATTATAATATAATCTCTATTGAAGGACCTGTACAGGATACAATACATTATGTTGAAGACCATTTGGCTCCAACTTATGTCATAATGTTCATTACAGGACTTGTAGGTGTAGCAGTAGCTATTGCAGGAGTCTTTGTTGAACCTTTAACCAAATTTACCAGAAGATTTAAAAAAGACCAAACAGATAGAATAAGAAGTAGAAGGAATAGAAGAAGACGTTAATTAGTTTTATTTAAAGGGGGATAATATGGCTAAATTCTGTCCTGAATGTGGTTTTGAGCAACACAATGATGATAATCGTTATTGTTCCAATTGTGGTTTTGACTTTTCTAAAGTGGAAAACAAAATAAAATCAGAAGAAGATGACGATTCAAGTGTCATTGTACATATAGATTCTGATGAAGATCCTGTTTCTAAACCTGCAGATGCAAAAGATTCCAAAGTCATTAAGTCCACTTCTACCGCTTCTTCAACAGCTTCAAGTGCTAAAAGTTCTTCTGCTTCCAGTTCAAAGACTACAAAAACTAATACATCAAAATCATCAAATAACGATTTTTTATCTAATTTAACATTCAATAAATGCTTTTTAGCATTTGCAGTGCTACTGATAATATTCTTTATTATTGGTATGTTCGCCCAATTGGACCCAGAGCCTCACTCTGATCATGGATTGACTTCATTTATGGAAAGTTCAAATAGTTATAGCTATTCTGATTTTATGGATGATTCAAATAATTATTACGATGATTCTGATCACGATTACTTAAGTTATGGCGAAGACAACGATTATGCAAATCTTGTTGAGAATTGATCTAATTACTTTTTTTATTAAATTATGGTGCAAAAAATGAAATCTGCTGTTTTATTTTCAGGTGGAAAAGATAGTGTAATGGCTTTAAATTATGCTATAAACAATGGAGACGATGTAGAATATCTTCTTTCAATCAAGTCTCAAAATGATGAGTCATATATGTTTCATGTTCCAAATATTCATTTAACCGATTTGCAGGCAGAAGCCATAGGCATTCCTATCATAGAAATTGAAACTGCTGGTGTTAAGGAAGAGGAGCTTGAAGACTTAAAGGAAGGATTTAAGCAATTGAAAAGCCTTGGAATAGAGGCAATTTACACCGGTGCATTGTTTTCCACTTATCAAAAATCCAGAATAGAAAGATTGGCGGATGAGATTGGAATTGAAGCCCTTTCTCCATATTGGCATAAGGATCCTAAGGATTATATGGATTTGGTTATTGATTCTGGTTTTAAGGTTATCATCAGTGGTGTTTTTGCTGATGGGCTTGATGAATCATGGCTCGGAAGACTCATTGACAAGGATGCATTGGCAGAACTTGAGAAAATCAGCGAAAAGACATATCTCCATCTTGCTTTTGAAGGAGGAGAAGCTGAAACATTAGTTATTGATGGACCTATCTTTAAAAAAAGAATTGAAATATTAGATGCAGATATAGATTGGCATGTTGATAATGGGACATATAATATAACTGATGCAAGATTGATTGATAAGGAATAATTGCAAATATTTATATTTAACAAAAATTATTT
>JAZNRM010000167.1:0-8755 GCA_045590695.1 Methanobrevibacter sp. | reverse complement strand
ATATTAAAAAAAAATTTATTTATTATTCCAATTTGATAAATGATTGGAATAAGAAATAAATTCCAAATTATTATAAAAAAATTAAAGAAGAAAAAAAGATTGTTGATTTCTTTTTCTTCTTAAAAAAACTTTTTTACCTTATTTTTTAACGGTTATTTTTGCTTTTTTGCTTAATGCTTTGTAGTATTTGCTTCCTGCAAATTTAATAGTTGCAGTGTATTTGCCTTTTTTGGTTAATTTGGTAATTTTAAAGGTTGCTTTACCTTTGCTGTTTGTAGTAGCTTTGTAGGTTTTTTTGCCTACTTTCAAGGTAAGTTTGACCTTTTTCAATACTTTACCTTTATTGTTTTTAAGGGTAACAGTATATTTTTTGGTTTTTGTTTTGACCTTGAAGGTTTTTGCTTTTGCAACGATTTGAGGTTTTGCTTTGCTTACAACTACTTTAGGGCTTAAGCTGGAAGCAATGTAACTATCATCACCTGCAAACTTAACAGTTGCTGTGTAAGTTTTAGGAACAAGTGTAGCAACATTAAGGCTTACTTGACCTTTAGCGTTAGTGTTCAAGGTTTTGCTGATAGTGCCAACTTTTACAGTTACTTTCTTGTTTGCAAGAGCTTTTCCGTCCTTATCGGTAAGGGTGATCACTAATTTTTTAGCAACATTATAAGTAGCAGTTACTTTTGGAGCAGTGATCTTGGTTGCAACTTTAGGAGGAACTACAGGTTCTTCAGTGAAATTAAAGAACTTGGAGTCACTAATACCATTGAATGATTCGTTTCCTTCATAGCTTACAGCAATGGTAACTTCACCGGTCAAACCAGTGATGGTGAATTTACCGTCTTCACCAGTAACATCAGTTTGCTCTTCACCACCATTAACAGTATATTTAACAGTAGCACCAGCAATAGGAGCAGAACTGTTATCGGTTAAAGCAATAACAACAACACCTTTCTCACTAGAACTAATGTCTACAGCACTGTCAATAGGTATAGGTTTGAGCTTTGTAGCGTTTAAGTAATTATGTGCATATTCATCTGCAGAAACAATATCAGTTGTTGCATCAAAGTCATAATCACAATTTTCAATAGCAACATAAGTAGTAACATCAATATTTCCAGCAAAATCTACAACACCTTTTAAGTTACAGTTAGTGAATTTGCAATCATATAATGAAATGCCATCATCTTGCTGTAAATCTACACCATGATAGAATATAGAATCGGAGACTATGTTATTGAAAGTACAGTTTTTAAGTATTAAATTAGAGAATTCATATGAAGTAACTATAGGAGAACTTCCTTCATAATTTTCAAAAGTACAATTCTCTAAAGTAAAATTACGTACAACATCATTACCATTTTCAATTAAAGCTCTCCTATCATAAGCAGCTAAAGTTTTTGAAAATGTGACATTTTTTTCAAATTTACAATTAATAATATTACAATTTCTATTAAAATCACAATTTTTAATTGTCAAATTAATAAAAGTCCAAGTAACGGAATTATCTGACATTTCATATTTTATTCCAAGATTATTAATGCTTGGGTTTTCACCATACCCTATAAATGTGATAGTAATTGGTCTGCCAGTATTATATGTTTTCTTACGATACACATCTCCCGCTATATATATGATAGCATCATCAGGAGCATTATTAATTGCACGGGATATTCCATCAGCAGCACTACCATATGCAGTTTCCCAACTAAGACCATCTTGAGACTCGTCATAATCTAAACTTGTGTTAACATATCTGATATTTGAATCATCTTCAAGCAATCGGGAATTGGATAAAATATTCTTAGATTTTGAAAAATCAGATTGTGTGACGTGATCTGCATTGTTAACTGATTCTGGAGTACAATTAATGAAAATGTTGTTTGTTCCAGTATTATTTTGATGGCAGTTAATGAAAGTGTTGTTATCTAAGCTGTAATTTCCTGTGAGATATGCGGTATCTGTAGTTGTTGTTCTGTTGTGGTCTCTGAAGGTGTTATTGTAGATAACTACTTTTGGGATTCCTTCAGTGATGTTTCCTTCAGGATCAATATATCCTGCACCATATGCGGATATTGCTTGGCCTCTTGCAGCATAATTATTTACAAAAGTGGATCCATGAACATCCAATATTCCTCTATTCATTGCAGAAATTGCTCCACCATTGCCTTGAGCTGGAGTTTGATTGGTTAAACTAGCATTATTGGTATTGTTTTCAAAATAACAATCTTCTATGGTAATATTATAGTTTACTGTGCTAATCCATCCACTTGAGGAACCTATAGCTCCTCCACCAGCACTAGTCTTACATGAATTATTAATAAATCTTGAATTGTTAACCATTAAGTTACTGTAGGTGTATAATGCTCCACCATTCCAGCCAGCACCATTATTTGTAAAGTTACAATTGTTAATTGTGGTGTTAGCATAGTTGTGTGTGTGAATTGCACCAGCCCACCATTTAGCATAATTATTATCAAATACACTATTAGTTACTTCTAAATTACCGCAATTATTAATAGCGCCAGGTTCGACTTCTGCAGAGTTATTAATAAATCTGCAATTATTTACAGTCATTGTAGCATCACTAAGGGTTTGGTTATTATAGTTAGTTATAGTACCATAGCCAACATTGTTATTAGTGAAATTACAACCGACAATATCCATTGTTCCTTGAATATTATAAACTACTGAATTATGGCCTAATGCAGTATTAATATTGGTAAAAGTACAATTTTCAAGTGTTACAGTACCTGCTAATTCAAGAAGATTATTAACATTCATGTTTATAAACTTAACATTAATAAAAGAGATAGTAAGACTATCATCATTATTATAGAATGGTGTAGTGGTGTTAGTGCCTCCAGTTATATAACTATTAGAAGTGCCTGTAATAGTAGCACTATTAACAAATTCAATTTGACTATCTACAATATAACTTGTACCATTCAATGTAATGTCTTGGGCAGTTGATAATTCACATTTATCTTTTAATTCACCCCAATTAGAAGCATATGTGGGAGTACCTCGATTTAATTCAACTTCACCAATACTTTCTTTTTCAATACTAATTGTTTCTTCATTTATTTCTTCTGCAATTGTATCATCAGAAACTGCATCTACAGCAACGGTATCATCAACAGTAGCATCTACTGCATCTGTTGAGACATCATCTGCTGCACTTGCAGCTCCCATGAAACAACAAAGAAGAACTAAAAATATAGCCACATATTTTAATTTCATAAGTTTAGTCACCTCGTTTTATAATAAATAAACTCCTTTTTTTAAAAAGGAGAGAAAGAAAAATATGAAATCCAATCTTTTGCTTAAGGCATGAAAAATTATAGGTTTCCATGAAAGAACCATAAGATCAATGCCTTGAAAAATTGAATTCCTATAAAATAAATCAGAATAGTCTTGATAAGACAACAATCTTATCAAACTAAATTGACTACCCCTAAAATATATTTTATATAATATATATGTATCAATAAAACTATATAAACTTAACTTATCTAATTTTTAACTTAATTTAAAATTAATCCAATTAATCATGAAAAATAGCGCTATTTTAGTAAAAAAAGATAACCTCACAATGAAAATATTATGGTTCTTTCATGGAAACACATACACCACTATTCCACCCTATAATCCACTCCATCCAAAGTGAAATTAATAATCACATTTATCACCTGATTCTCAATAATCACACAATCATCCTCTTTTTCACACTCTTCAATCCAATCATCAAAGACCATCACATTATGCATAGCACCCATATAAATCTCCTTCAGTCTCCTTGGATTTGTCTTCATATACGCCTCACGAACCCTTGACTTTCCCCTTCCCTGCAGCTCATCAACAATATCAGCACTCAAGCCTATATTGCTTGCATGAAACTTACGCAGAGCATGAGACCTAAAAAACCTGTACTTTCCTACAAATCCCATATTAAGCTTATCATTCACCTTCTTGAAACTATAGATCAATGAACTGTCAGTAAAGTCAAAAAGCCTATCATCCAAAGACAATCCCTTTCTTGAAATCAGATACTTCACAATATGATGACTTGCTTCAGGAGAGCAAAATGCATAATAGAACTTATTCGTCTTTATCCTCTTAAGATAAAATGCAGGAACAATATCCCTCCTACCAATCAAACAAGATAAAACATCATCAATTGAACCCCCATCATGATACTCATCACTTGCCTTAACAAAATCCCCAACGGTAATGGAAAGGGTTTCCGCCTTGGCACAGCCACTGCTTGAAATGAAAAGAACAAGCGCCCTAAAAGCATTAGAGGAAATGGAACAGACATTCCTGATATCACCTCTTGCAGGCAAGTCATAATATGAGGATAGATACTCCCCATCAAACTTAATGTCATTCAAATAGGGCAATTCAATTTCAAAATGCCTATAGAATGTCTTGATTCTGGAAAAATAGGTTCTGACAGTGCTGATAGCCAACCCTGAATCCAATAAAAAAGACCTGAAATCCAACAATCTGCTTTTAATTCTCCTGCTCTTAAGCAAAATTCCTTCATCTTCCTCAACAATTGCCTCATCCATAAGGGACCCCATAGCCATATCATGAAAGAACTCATACTTGGCAATTGCAGACCTGTAGGACTTAAGCGTGGAACACTTAATGTTCCTATTTGAACAAAATCTTTTCAATAATTCTTCAGACATCATCATGATAAAAAAAATATTTAAAAAAAGGACAAAATAGAGTTATTTTCATAAATAGTAAACTATACATTAACCATTACTTCTCAAACGCTCTCTAAACATATATGAACTCAAAAAAACAATATTTAAACAATTAAACTACAATTCAATGAAAAATATACGAATTAAAAAGGTGAAAAAAATGTCTAATTTAGAAATAAAAGAAACATACCTATATAAAACCAGTGAAGGGATAGTCACTGCAGAAGTGTATTTGTCCGAAGACACCATATGGGCAACTCAAAAAGAAATGGGCAACTCAAATACTAAAGGAATACATGATAAAGGGATTTGCTCTTAACGATGAAGCTCTTAAAAATGGAGGAATAATAATGAAAGAAAACAATATAAAACTATTTAAAGGCAGACAAATCAGAACCAAATGGGATGAGGAAATACAAGATTATTACTATTCAATAATAGATGTTATCGCAGTCCTTACTGAAAGCAAAGACCCCAATGCTTACTGGAGAAAATTAAAGCAAAGACTAATAAATGAAGGAAACCAAACCGTGACAAATTGTCACAGTTTGAAAATGCCGGCTAAAGATGGCAAAATGAGAATGACAGATGTGGCAACCACCAAACAGCTCTTGCGCCTCATACAGTCTGTCCCATCACCAAATGCGGAACCATTCAAACTCTGGTTAGCCCAAGTTGGAAGCGAAAGGCTTGATGAAATTGCAGATCCTGAACTGTCCATAGAAAGGGCAATCAACAATTATCGTGAAATGGGCTACAGTGAAGAATGGATAAGCCAAAGGATAAGAAGCATTGAGATAAGAAAGGACTTGACTGCAGAGTGGGACAGGTCAGGTGTTGAAAAGGGTTTGGAATATGCAATACTCACTGACGAAATCAGCAGAGCCTCCTTCGGACTTACAACTAACCAGCATAAAGGTTTAAAAGGATTAAAAAAGGAAAGCCTTAGAGACAACATGACCAATGCTGAATTGGTTATCAGCATGCTAGGGGAATTGGCAACTACCGAAATAAGCAAAAGCGAAAACCCAAATGGATTTGATGAAAGCCAGGATGTTGCTAAACGTGGAGGAACTATTGCAGGAAATGCTCGTCGCGAACTGGAGGCAAATACAGGACGCAAGGTAGTCAGCAAGAACAATGCAAATAATAAGAAATTATTAGGCAAATAATTAGACATTTTGTTATCTGGAAACAAGATAATGCCAATAATAATTAAAAAAAAATGATATAAAAAAGAAATAGTTGGAAATCCCAACCAGTAAAAAGATTTTGGTCAAGGTTTTTAGCCAAAGGCTAAAAAGCTTGGTAGAAGGCTATAAAAGCTTGTCTTTAATAGCATTATAACCGTTTTCAATAGCTTTTAAATTCATTTCATGGAATTTAGGAGCTAAATTATTTTTCATTGCAGTTTCAACGGTTTCCTTTGAAAGTGGGAAATCGTCATTTGCAACACATGCACCTAAAAGCACCATATTCAAGGATAAGATACTGCCTGCATCCTTAGCCAATCCATTTGCTTCCAAAGGATAAACAGATTTGAAATTATCTTTTAAATTAGCTATTATATCATCAATTTCAGGATATGTCTCTCCAGTTTGAGTCAATGTTGAAGGCACAATAGGGAAAGTATTAAAGATTAAGGTTGTGTCCTTGTTTGCCTTATTCAATCCTCTTAAGACTTCAATAGGTTCAAAAGCAAGAATCAAGTCTGCCTTGGATTCCTCTACAATTGAGGATTTGAAATTACCTATCTTGAGTTCAGTTGACACTGACCCTCCCCTTTGGCTCATACCGTGAATCTCACTCATTACAACATCATAACCTTCAAGCATTGCAGCTTCACCAATGATTACAGATGTTTTGATAATTCCTTGACCACCTACACCGGAAATGTAAATACTGTAATTCTTATTATCATTACTCGCCATCTTAATCACCCTTTTTTACTCCAATAGCTTTGTTCGGACAGACTTGTATACAAACGGTACATGATTTACATAATGCCTCATCAACTACTACCTTATCATTTAGATAAGAGATTGCAGGACATGCAAGAGTCTTTACACAAGTAAGGCATTTTACACAATTGTCCTTAATGACCATAGGTGCCTTTTTCTTTTGACCCTTGATTAATGTGCATGGGTATCTTGCAATTACAACAGCAACACCATCGTATTCAAGTGCTTCCTTATAAATGTCAACAGTCTTTTTGATGTTGTGAGGATTTACAATCTTCATAAACTTGACACCGATTGCTTCTACAATGTCTTCAATGGAAACAGCCGGAGCCTCATCTCCCATACCATCAACAGGAATACCGGGGTTTGGCTGACCACCAGTCATTGCAGTGATTCTATTATCTAAAATTGTAAGCACGAACTTGTTCTTGTTGTGAACTGCATTTACAAGTGGAGATAATCCGCTGTGGAAAAATGTTGAATCTCCAATGAAGCTCATTACATGCTGATTGGTTGCAATTGAGAAACCGCATCCGTCACCTACAGATGAACCCATTGCAAGAAGATAGTCAGCAGTTTCATAAGGAGGGGAAATTCCTAAGGTGTAACATCCAATGTCAGATGCAAATATCATATCTTCCTTAGCATATCCCATTTCCTGATAAGCCTTTACAGCAGCATAATAAGCGGATCTGTGGGAACATCCTGCACATAATGTTGGAGCTCTTGTTGGAATATTATCTATAAGTTCATTCAATCCATCACTAAATTCCATCTTTTCAACGATTTCAATTAAATCTCCATCAAGGTCTTTGCCATTTTCTGATTTGTATTCTTCCAAGAACTCTTTATCATCTACCAAATCAGAAACAACCTTATTTATGGATTCTTTTACAATATCTGGATTGTATTCATGAACCATTGGGAAAGTTCCATCGAACTTGCCGTAAACAGGACAATCCAAATTGTTTTCACCAAGAACAGCAAGCACATCCCTTTCAAGTATAGGATCCACTTCCTCTACAATGAACACTCCTTCCAAGTTTTTGCAGAAGTCATGAATCAAATCCTTTGGAGTAGGATAAGACAATGCTATTTTAAGAATATCCATACCTAAGTTTTCTTGGGAAACAACATCATAAGCATAATTGAAGGCACCTCCAGAGGAAATGACACCATATTTTCCTTGAAGTGAACCGTTTTCAAATGAATAAACCTCATTTACTGGACTTTCATTAGCTGCCGCTTCCAGCTTTTCCATTTTTTCCGCTAATCTTGAATGCATAGAGAGTGCATTTGCAGGAACAGGGACAAATTCCCTTGGATTTTTAACGAAGTATCCTCTTAACCAATGTCCATCTGATTCTGTTTCCTTGGTAGTGGATTTAGGTTTTTCTTGTCTCCCGCATTCCACAATTCCTCTCATGTGAGATACACGAGTACTTGTTCTAAGAATTACTGGAATTCCAAACTGTTCTGATAAGTCAAACCCGTAAACCATCATGTCCTTGATTTCCTGAGGGGAAGATGGTTCTAAAATCGGAATGGAAGAAAGCCTTGAATAGTTTCTTGTATCCTGTTCATTCTGTGAAGAGAAGAGTGATGGGTCATCTGCTACAAGGATAATCATTCCTCCCTTAACGCCAGAGTAAGCAGTTGTCATGAATGAGTCAGCAGCTACATTCAATCCTACATGCTTCATGAAAGTAAATGACCTGAGGCCACTTGCAGCTGCAGTAGCTGCCACCTCCATAGCCACCTTTTCATTTGCAGAAAATTCAAAGTACATTTCTGCATTTTTAGCAACAACTGATAATATGTTACCTATTTCAGATGAAGGAGTTCCAGGGTAAGTTGCTGCAACTGATACGCCCGCTTCAATAGCTCCCCTAACAGCAGCTTCATTACCTAAAAGGAAAAGTTTATCTCCTTTTTCACTAGTTACTAATTGATCATAAGCCATATAAATTCACCACACACGAGATTAATCGATTAATCTCTAAACTTTTTATAATAATTGTAAGTATTAGATAATAATTAGAACTCTGAGATTCATAAAATTATAAAATCTCATAAATT
>JAZNRM010000166.1:0-4581 GCA_045590695.1 Methanobrevibacter sp. | reverse complement strand
CGTATACACCAAGTATGCCTAACAATATTCCTCCAAGAATGTCATTTACTTGATAGACTAATGCAAAAATAAATGCAATGATGAATACAATGACACATACTGCAATAACAGTTAAAAGAACTTTTAGCATACCTATTTTAGGTATGTCACCAATAGCTTCATTGACGGATAAAGCTGCTCCTAAACTATCATATTTAGCTAACCTGCATATTGCCATAAATTGAGCAAATGCAAAAACAATGTATATAATAAATACAACTAAGACAGTTAAAATACCTCTACCTAATAGAGTGTATAATAACCATGCAATAACTGCTGGTATAATATAGTAAACAAAACTAACAATAATTACTTTAATGGCATTTAAGACTTGTCTAACAATGTCAATGCCCGGACCGTCTTCTCTTCTTTCGATACCGTATTTAACAATATCTAAACCATATCCAGAAATTAACAATGTACCAATGATCATCACTAATATTCCAATAAATCCAAATCCGCCAGCAGCAACATAATGATTGCCTGATACTTGTGAAGCCATAGCAATGAGGCTTGCTCCACCTAAAATTCCAGTAATTGCACCAATAATCACAAAAAGGATTAAAGATTTAACGTTATTTAAAGGATATACTAATGCATCCTTAATTATTTCACTTATTTCCATTTTTTAACACCTAAAATTAATAATATCTTTATAATACATCTGTATTTCTATTATTAATACTATTTAAATATAATGAACTAGGAAAAGTAATTAATGCATGCATTATTAAATGATTTATCAAAAAACTATTGATTAATAATAAAAAAAGTAATGAATAAAAAAATAGAAATGAAAAAAGAAAAAATAAGCCATTAATCCAAGAATGACTTAAAGAAATTTTCAAAATCCTCATCTCCCATAGGTTCTGGAGTTGAGAAATTATCATTAATGAAAATATCACTTGCTAATTTTCTATAAGCTTCTGCTTCATCTGAATCAGGAGCATATTCAACTACTGTTTTTGCATCCAATTCACTTCTTTGAATCAAATTGCTTCTTCCTATAACTCCAATGACTTGAGTGTCGATTTTTTCTGCAAAGGAACTGACGATTTCCTCCTCATTTTCAATGCCTTTGCAATTGCAAATGATTCCTCCAAGGTTTCCCTTAAGCTTCTTGATTCCTTTGGAAATGTTGTTTGCAGCATATAAGGACATATATTCTCCTGAGGATACAATGAATACCTCATCAGCATAATCTTCTCTTAGAGGAACAGAAAATCCTCCACAGACCACATCACCTAAAACATCGTAAAGAATCACATCAAACTCCTCATCAAAGGCATTTAGATTCTCTAAACGTTTCATTGCAACGATAACTCCACGTCCTGCACAGCCCACTCCAGGTTCAGGACCTCCGCTTTCAACACATTTGATTTGATTGAATCCTTCAAAGACCAAATCAGAAAGCTCTGGAGCCTTATTATCCTTTAAGGTGTTTACAATTGTAGGTATCCTTTTACCGCACAAGGTTCTTGTAGTGTCAGATTTAGGATCACAACCTATTACCATAACCTTCTTATCATCTTCACTATAAGCTGCTGCAATATTAGCTACAGTGGTACTTTTTCCAATACCACCTTTTCCATAAATAGCTATTTTCTTCTGTCTTTTCATCTTTACACCTTAAATAAGCATTATTCTCTTGGAATCAATTTATAAACAAAATCGCTTTCCCTTAATTTCTCATCAATTGCTATTGCCACATTTGAACCTTTTTCACACCTTTCAATAGCTTTTCCATCAATTTGCATAGAATCAATTACATGAGTGATTGAACCTGTTGTTGGCCCTTGGACCATAATCTCATCACCAATAGCCAAGTCATCCCATATCTTTAACTCTGCAACTCTAATCTTATTGTAATAGTTAACAACCTTTCCAATATCCTTCTTAATGAACTTTGATTGGTTGTTTTCACTGATTTCATAAGGAACATTGAAGTAAAATCCAGTGTCATAACCTCTATTGAATACCTTCATCAGCTCTTCCATCCATTTTGGATTGTATTGATAGTTTTCTGGATCTTCCTGATACAAGTCAATGGCTTCCCTATAGACCTTAACAGCTGTTGCAACATAATCTGGAGATCTTGCCCTTCCTTCAATCTTGAATGAATCGATTCCAGCTTCAATGAGTTCTGGAATATGTTCTATCAATGCCATATCCTTTGGAGAGAAGAAGTTTGTCCTATATGAATCATCATATGAATTGGATATTATGAATGACTCATCATCACATTCTGAGAAATTGATTACATCATCATTCTCATCTTCCTCAAAGCTCAATTTCCATTCCTTTCTGCAAGGCTGGAGACAATCTCCACAATTAGCGCTTCTTCCATACAATCCATAGCTCAAGAAGCATCTGCCGGATATTGCCATGCACATTGCTCCATGAATGAATACTTCAGTTTCAATTGAAGAATCGCTTTCCTTAAGCTTTTTAGTGATTTCCTTGATTTCATCTAAAGACAATTCCCTTGATAGAATGGCTCTTTTAACCCCTAATTTCTCCAATGCCTTCAATGCATAAAAGTTAGTTGTGTTTTCCTGAACGCTCATATGGGCTTCAAGGCCATTTTCAACTGCTAAATCTATTAATGAAATGTCTGATAGAATTATTCCATCTGCACCATATTCTTTAATATAGGGTAATTGTTTCTTTAGCATTTCAATGTCTTTGTCTTTCATTATGGTATTTGTGCAGACATATAGCTTAGCTCCATACTCCCTTGTCATTTCACTTGCCTTTTTAATGTCTTCAAGAGAGAAATTACTTGCATTAACCCTCATATTCATATCTTCAAGGCCAATATAAACTGCATCTGCACCGTTTTTAAGTGCACTGATCAATGAAATAAAATTTCCTGCAGGAGCTAACAATTCCACCATAAAAACAACTCATTAATAAATCAAACAAAGTTCATAAAAATTAAATAAAAATAAAAAATATAAAAATAGAAATTAAAAAAATAAAAAGATGAAATATTATTCATCTTCTTCAGCTGCATCCATTAAAGGTTGATAATAATCGTAGTAAGATTCCGCTTCTAAATCCTCTGGAATCTCAGTAGGATAGTCTTCATTGATACAGCCTAAGCATAAATTGTCCCCGTCAATGCCAATAGCTTCGATAAGAGACTCAATGCTGATATAACCTAAAGTTTCTGCACCTAACTGTTTTCTTATATCATCGATTTCCAAATTAGCTGCAATCAATTCCTCTTTAGTAGCAAGAGCAACACCGTAGAAACATGGTGCAATTACAGGAGGGCATCCAATCAACATATGCACCTCTTTAGCGCCTGCTGCCTTAAGGATTCTTACTAAGGATTCGGAAGTTGTACCTCTAACGATACTGTCATCAATTACAACAACACTTTTTCCTTCAAGTTCATGTCTTAATGGGTTTAATTTAAGTCTTACAGCAATTTCACGCTCTTCTTGGGTTGGCATAATGAAAGTTCTTCCAACATACCTGTTCTTGATTAGACCTTCACCGTATGGAATTCCTGAAGCCCTTGCATATCCAATAGCTGCAGGGATTGATGAATCCGGAACAGGCAATACCAAATCTGCATCAATAGGGTATTCCTTATACAATGCTTCACCGATTCTAAGTCTTGTATTGTAAACGCTTCTCTCATCTATTACGCTATCAGGACGGGCAAAGTAAACATATTCAAACATACAATGTGCCCTTTTGGAACCTTTTGCAGATGGCAAGATATAGGAGTTGACCTTATTGTCCTTAAAGTAGAGCAATTCACCTGGTTCCAAATCACGAATAAGCTTTGCATCAATCACATCAAATGCAACTGTTTCGGATGCAACTACAAAATGGTCATCGGTTTCACCTAAAACCAAAGGTTTCATAGCCATAGGATCCCTTAAAACATACAATTCATCATTGATTAGAATAACCAAGGAATATGAACCTATTAACTTTTGAGAAACTGCATCGATAACTTTTAAAATATCTTTCTCCTCTTTAGCCTCTTCCTTAATCAAATAACAAACAACTTCAGAATCAGTATCAGATTTGAATTCATAACCTCTCTTAATCAATTCCTCTCTTAATGAACCTGAATTGACAATATCACCGTTATGAGCCATAGCGATGAATCCATCATCCAATTCAGTGTAGAATGGCTGTGAGTTTTCTATCTTTGATTGGCCAGTAGTTGAGTATCTTACATGTCCAATACCTACATTTCCAGCTAAGCTTTTGATTAAAGCATTGTTGAAAACATCAGTAACCAAACCCATTCCACAATGGAAGTTCAAACCATAATTGATGTTATGAGTAGCTATACCTGCAGATTCCTGTCCTCTATGCTGTAAAGCATATAAACCGTAATAAATCAAGTGAGAAACATCCTTAAGATTGTCTTTAGAATGTATTCCTACAATACCGCACTTATCTTTCAATATTTAATCTCCTTACCCTATTAAGACATAAAATTTTTAATAATTTTAAATCATGAATATAATATTTTGAACTTAAAAAAATATTATATAATTATTTATAAATTTT
>JAZNRM010000165.1:0-2406 GCA_045590695.1 Methanobrevibacter sp. | reverse complement strand
ATAAGATTATTTTAATGAATATTTAAATTTAAGTAAAATAAAAGATAAAAAATTTAAATTATCTTAAAGCATCTGCAATCAATTTAGCTAAAGAAATTGAACTGACATCAGATGTCAAAGTATCAGTGCTTGATAAGTCACGAGCTCCTGCAGCCATGATCTTTAAAACAGCATCATTTACAAGAACTGGGTGAACACAACAGACATCTACAGATTTCGCACCATGCTCCTTTAATATTCCGATTGCATTAACAATTGTTCCACCAGTAGCTATAATGTCATCAATGATAATTGCCTCTTTTCCAGCTACAGAATCAATGTTTACTTTAGAATCCTTTTTGACCTTATCGAGATCTTCTGAGTCAAAATCACATTGAACATCAACGATTCTGGTTTCGACCTTATCAGGACCTAATCTGATTTTGCTCATATAGGTACAGTTGCAACCAAGAATTTCAGCTATTTCCTCTGCAAAATCTAAAGCGCCCTTATCTGGAGCGATAATGATAGGATTTTCCACCTTACCTGCAAGGTATTCTGCAATTGGAGGCATAGCAGAAAGGTTTGCAGTTGGAATGGTGAAGAAGTCTCTGACACTATCTTCATGCAAGTTGATTGAAATGAATTCATCTGCACCGGATTCTTCAATCAAATTAGCTACCAATTGAGCAGAAATAGCTTCCCCATCTTTAAATCTTAATTCCTGTCTACCATAACCTAAATATGGAACAACCACTTTAATATGCTCTGCACCTAAGTCCTTAAGAGTTCTGAGTATAAATAACAATTCAATTAAATTTTCATCTTGAGGAAAACCGGTTGATTGAATAACTGTAACATTCTTTTCAACTTCCCCTTTTATTCTAACATACCTTTCCCCATCAGGGAATTTTTTAGTTTCAAGAGGACATAAGGTTTCTCCTAATTCCTTAGCAACATTTGCTGCCAATTTTTGTGATGCTGAACCACCAATTATCAAAATAATCACCAAAAATATTGTCGTTAATCTTAAAATTTTATTAATTAATCAAATTAATAATATACTAATATCTTTATAAATGTTTATAATTAAATATTACTATTTTAGAAATAGTGAAAATACAAAGAATAAAAAATAGTAAAAAGTTAAAAAAAGTAGATTAAATAAAAAAAGTTAAAATAAAAAAATAAAAAATAGAAAAATAAAGAATAGAAAAATTATTTTTATCTGCTTACAGCTTCATTGCTGTCTCTTCTAATGGTTACAGTATGAGCCAGTACTAAAGATCCCAAGAACATGAATGTGAGTAAAGCCATACCGTTTACAGTCCTGTTGAATAGGAAAAGACCAATGACTGCTTGAGAAACAAAACCGGTAAGGGAACCAATTAAAAGAACCTCTTTACCAAGGTATTTTCTATTTTTACTTTCTCTTTTATGTCTATATTCTCTTAAAATCATCAATCCAACAATGATTGTTCCTAAAACTATTGCGAGCAATATCAGGAATGTGAGATATCCAAAGTCATAAGCATAACCAAAAATACCTGGAAGCATATAATCGATTGTATCCTTTCTGGTTACTAATAGACCAAAGAAGAGAGGGAATGGCAAGCCAAACATTAAAATGAATTGCATTGGCAAGCTAATATAACCATCTGCAAATCCGGAACTATTGGACCAGTAAGAGGATGCAGGGTCATGTCCAATTAACCAAGTATTTTCAACTACTAATTTTAAACTGGATAATGAATTTGTTGCAAGTCTTGAAATCCTAAGCACTGGAGAGAAAACCTCCATACCACTGATTCTTGCAACTATCTCTAATACTCCAAAAGCAACTAATGCAGCTCCAAAGAACATTCCGATTCTTCTAACTGTAAGAATGGATTTTTGTCTAAAGGATTTTGAAATAATAGTGTATCCTATGAATAAACCGACAAACCATAATAATAAGAAAGATCTATGCATTGCTCCTCCAAAGATAGTAATAGCTGCTAAAAGTATATAAACTATCCTTTTCAGCCGCCCTACATTAACCCCCGACTCTTCCATCACCTTCAGCGAAGCTAATGCAGTTATAATAGCTAAAAGAGCAATTGGGCCGAATGGGTGAGTAAATTCGTGCTGACCAAATGACAATATCAAGAATGCTAAATCCGCTCCGAATAAAATTGCAAATCCTCCAGATAAGAATAGTGACAGGAAAGTGACTACACTTAATGAAAAAGGAACTAGATTTAGAACAAATATCATGGTAGCAAGTAAAATCAAACCTACTTCGACTATAAGTTGAAAATGATTTTGAGCTATCAATAACATGAAATCACACAATCTAATTAAAATAATTAATAATAATTTTTGCAAAGAACAATAAAGAGAAATCAGATTTAAATACTGATTCAATCTTTAATAAATAAATTATAA
>JAZNRM010000164.1:0-7457 GCA_045590695.1 Methanobrevibacter sp. | reverse complement strand
TATAAAATTAATCAAATAGAATTAATTATATAGAAAATTTAATTATTTATCAATTATTTTTATCAATTAATAGCTTCAATGAGGTCATTAAAGTGTATGAAAAACATAAGATATATGCAAAAATATTCAATGTTCTTAGGAAATTTCCACAAAAGAATAATAAGATAACTCTTTTAACAAACAAGAACCACTCATTTGAAGCTAATTTAGAGTATATTGCAAAGGAACTGGACAATAGGAACAATGATGGAAAGAACTATGAATACAAGTTCATACCTAAGGATTCATTGTCATTTGCGAATATCCGTGACTTTGCAAGTTCAAAATACGTATTTTTAGTTGACAATTTCTTCCCGCTTGCGTTCATGAATGTGGAAGGCATGAAATGGGTGCAGTTATGGCATGGAACAGGGCTCTTCAAGAAATTCGGCTATGATCTCTTGAATGATGAGGATAAGAAAATCATGGAGATGTTCGCTCCTAAGATTGATTTGGTATCTGTAAGCAGTGAAAATGTAGCGGATATCTATGCCCGCAACTTCTATGTGGACAAGTCAAAGGTCAAGCCATTTGGAGTTCCACGTAATGACTTTTATGATGAGGAACACTTGTCTGATGCCTATTTATCTGAATTGAGGGAATCATTTGAAAGGGATTATCCGCAGTTGAAGGGCAAGAAACTGGTTCTTTATGCTCCAACATTTAGGGAAGATCCTAAAAACAATGCTGTTTTCGATTACTTTGATATAGAGAAGTTCCTTGATGAGTTAGGTGATGAATACGCTTTAGCCATTCGTCTTCATCCTAATTATAAAAGGTTCTGTGATGAGGAGCACAACATTGATTTGGATGATTTGACCAGTCGCTATGATATTATCAACTTCACAGGATTCAAGGATGAGCAAAAGCTATTGCTATTGGCAGATATTCTAATTGCTGATTACTCTTCAATAATGGTTGATTACACTATCTTGAAAAAGCCAGCAATACTCTTTACCTATGATTTGGAGGATTATCTCTATAAGGAACGTGGATTCTACTTTGACTATAAGGAAATGGTTCCTGGAAAGCTAGTCTACAACATCGATGAATTGATAGATTCAATTAAAGAGGAAGACTTCAGATTGGAAAAGATGGAAGAGTTCCTGAAATTGCAATTCGGTGAATTCAAGCCAAATTCATCTAAGCTTATTTTAGACTATATTTTAGAGGATTAGGCAATTGTATCCATTCTCTAAACACTATTTTTCATTAAATTTCATTTTATATTTTTTCAAATCAGTTAGATAAACTTATTAATCTTTTTTTATATATTATAGTATAGTAAAATTTTTATGATTTTTAAGATTATAAAAAAATTTATGATTACATATAATTCTTTTATTACTTTAAAGAAGGTTTTTTATGGTTAGAAAGAAATCTAGACGCCGAAAACGACAGGAAGAGGATCCTATGGCTGGAACAACTAACCTTGTTGATGCAATGCTTGTTCTTGCACTTGGTTTCCTGATTTTTGCCGTTATAGGCTGGAACTTGCAAAGTGTCATTTTCAGTGACATGTCTCCAGAGGATAGGCAAGCTGCCATGGAGTCAATCAAGGAAATCACTAATGTGACACAAGGTGAAAAATTGAATGAAACTCCAGACACTTCAAACAGCTCTGGAGAAGGTTACGTAGAACAGGGTAAAGTTTATAAGGATTCGAAAACGGGTAATCTGATTATGGTAGAGGGATAATTCCCTATCATTTTCTATTGTTTTTGAATTGATAATTCATAAAAACTAATTGAACTTAAAAATTAATAAAATTGTGATAGAATGAATCTATTGGTTAGTCTATTTGGAGCAATTATTCTTCTAGCAGTCTTATTATTAGCTATAGGAACTGGATTATTGTCCAATTTCTTTAAAAATGACTTAAGGAAACACTTGATCATTACATTGATTATTTCCATAGTGATTGCCTTAATAATAATTGCATTAAGCCCATTTTATGAAAGCTTAATAGGATTGACAGTGAATAATTTCTTCTTCTATATATTCATGGCAATCATTGCCTTGGTTTTAGGGATATTCACTTTCTATTATTGGCAGAAGGAGAATCAATATGACAATCTTTTAAAGGGATTGCTGTACTTTGATTTCATACCAGTATCCTATGGATTGCTTCTAATGTCATCTGCAGCATTATCTCCAAGCTTTGTATTTGACACAACCAATTTCTCAGTGACTATCTCAACAGTTCATTTGGCTATCATCATAGCGGTTTTATTGATTATAATGAGCCTTATAGCTTATAGGTTTTCAGATTTCATTGAAGATTATAGAATAACTCATTATCCTATCATTTATGGAAGCATGATGGTGATATTTGCTTTCATATTCGTTGTATTTGGATTCTTTGTTCCTACAATAAGTCAGGTGCTGGAATATCCGTCTACACAATTGACTTTAATGCCGGTTAATGCAGGAATAGTTCTTATAGCAATATTAGCTATTTGCTTAGGCATTGGAGCATTATTCAAGAAAAGAAATAATAGGTTAAAATAAGTTAAAAAATTTTATTTATTAAAAAAATTATATTTATTGATATTTATTTATAGGTGATTTAATGGCAATGGCAATTCCCGGTGGTGACTTCTTAACCACTGGACTTAACTTGATTTCACAAAGTCTTTTGATACCGGTAGTAATTATACTATTGATTTTTGTAGTGGTTGTAGTGGTTTCATTAGGTGGACTCATTTACGAATACACCTCAAGAACAAGGGTTTCTGTAGATGAGGTCTCCAATCTGATCCTTGACATTTCAGCTTCAGATTCTATTGATTCATTAAAGGCTAAAATCAATGGCTCTCCACTTCCACAAGCTCAAAAGAATCTTTTGGTAAAGATAGCAAGCACAGAAAACTTGACTGATGCTTCAAGAGAGGCATTTGCTCGTAAATTGATCGAAAACGAGGAAAACTTGACAGACAAGTCTCTTGAAGTTACTGATATCATCACCCGTATTGGACCTACCTTAGGTTTGATGGGTACCTTGATTCCACTTGGAACAGGTCTTGCAGCACTTGGTTCAGGTGATGTAAACACCTTATCCCAATCATTGATTGTAGCATTCGATACAACTGTTGTTGGTATTGGATCAGGTGCAGTGGCTTACATTATTTCAAAGCTTAGAAACAGATGGTATGAGGAGTATTTATCTAATTTGGATGTATTGTCTGATGCAGTATTGGACTTTATGTCTAATCATTAGGTAAATTTTCTTATCTCTTTTCTTTACTTTTTTTTATAATCTTTCTATTTATTTTTTAAACTCTATTTTAATTATTTATCAAATTAAATTAACTATATTTTACTTTTTTTCAACCAATTTGGATAGTTTTATATAATAAGTACAATAAAAAATAACTCATAAGAATTTGAATGGAGGTGAAATGACGAATAAAATGAAATTGCCCTCTATTCTTGCTTTAATAGTAATATTATTCTTATCTTTGAGTGCAGTTAGTGCAAGTGAAAATATTGATCTTGTCACTAATGCGACAGATAGTGCAATTGATGACACTATAGCAATATCAGACTCAAATAATGGTTTAATAGAGAGTTTCAATGATTCCAATCATGAAATCACTGATAATGATTTAATCTCTGATACAAATGATTTGGATGATGAAATAGCTTCTCCAAAGGAATCAGATAAGATTGGAAGCTCTAATGAAGAGCCAGATACATTATCTGCTGAACCGATCATAATTGACAGCTCAAGCTATTCACAATACTTCGATTCCAATGGAAAGATCAAATCCGGTGCCTTGAAAGATGGAGATACAATCAAAATCAAAAGTATCTCAGACAAGATATTTACAATAGATAAGAGATTGAACATCATTTCAGATGATGGTGCGACCTTATCAAATTGTCTTATACGTCTTGTAAAGGGAAGTTCCGGCTCTGTATTGGAAAATCTTAAGATTGTAAATACAAAGGAAAAGATTACAGGTTCAAATTATTATTTGTCTGGAATAAGCATAATTGACTCATCAGAGAACACGATAAGGAACTCAGTAATCAATGTGAGTGTCCATAAGTGCTTTGCAATAATGATGTCAAATGCAAGCTATAACAAAATCATCAACAATACGCTCATATCTGGTCTAAGCTCAACAATTCCGATGACAGCTTCATCATACAATGAAATCAGAGGCAATTACCTTGAATCTGAATATACAAACATGATTTATCAATCCGCATATGGAAATGGAGATTTCATGCCGATTGAAGATGAAGTCTGCAGTGGAAACATTATAGCAAACAATTACCTTAAAAGTCGAAACGGTACATACAATTCCTATTGCTATGCAATCTATCTGATGCAAACTGCAAGCGGAAATGGTGCAGTGATAGCAAACAACACCATAGAAAACGCTTTCTATGGAATCATTGTTGAAGCTCCAAACACCTTGATATACAACAATACAATATCAAGCATTGGAGGTCCTGCAGCTATTCTTGCAAGTGGAAACGACATCATCGTTTCAGGAAACAACATATCAACTGAACATACTGATGTTCATGATTGGAATGATGATGGAAATGTGGTTGCCATTCAAAATACAGGAAAGAACAATGTTATTGCAAACAATACATTAAGGTCTGTAGGTTCAGATTCAATATTGAATACCGGTGAAAATGCAGTAATTGCAAACAATACAATCTATACAGAATCTGCAAACGGCATAAACACCACAAAATCCAATGTGAAAATCGAAAACAACACTATTGTTGGAGTCAATTCAACAGGAGTTATGATCTTCACATCAAGGCTTGCAGAAAACATAACAATAAGGAACAACGACTTTGAAAGCGATAAAAGCGCAATTGTGCTAAGAGGAAATGTCAGCTATACATTAGTCTGTGACAATAGGATAAGCATCTCTGGAGACTCTGATGCCATTGCTGTATTGAAATACACCAATAGGAATCCGATAACTCCAAGTCATAATGCAATCTACAACAATACCATAAACGGTCAAGTTGTGAATATGACAGACCCTTCAGAGATTGAAAGAAACGATACAGACAATGGAACTGAGAATGGTACAAACGGCACTGGTGGAGACATTGATGAAGGAACCTACAGTGACTCTAAAATCAATACAACAATCTCTGTAGCGGACACTTCAATAATCAAAGGTAATGAGCTTGTTGTTTTCCTAAAGGATAAGGATGGTAATCCAATCAGCGGTGCAAACATTACATTCACATTATTGAATAAAAATTATGTAAGAACCACTGATGGAGAAGGTAAAGCAAGCTTGCAGATTAATGCAAATATTGGCAATTATGCAATGAATATAAGTTATGCAGGAAATGACATTTACAATCCATGCAAGGTTTCAACTAAAATAAACGTTTTAAGAAACCAATTCATTGTAACTGAGGATAATTTCTATACATGCTTTGATGACAATGGTTATCTCAAGTCAGATTATGAGGATTATGAACTGATCTTCAAAGGTAACTTCAATGATAAGAGAATCATCTTGGACCGTCCGGTTTATTTGAAATCAGATGGAGCGAAATTATTGGATTCCGTTATCAAGATTGAATCTGACAATGTAGTCGTTGATGGATTTACAATAATCAATTCAAATCCAGGAAATGCAGCTGATAACCATAGGTTTGCAATATTGTTGGACAATGTCAAGAACGTTAATATTACAAACAATGATATTCAATTGAACAGTTTCGACAATGGATATGGAATCTACGTATCTGAGTCATCCAATTGTAATATCTTAAACAATAACGTTAAGGTAAAGGCAAATTTATTGACATTTGGAATAATGCTTTATGATTCCAAAAGCAATACATTGAAAAACAACAATATTTTCGTAAACGGTACAAATAAGCCTCATCTTTATGATTCAACCATTAGGGTGGACAGTTCCATCAGCGTTGATGACTATGAAGCGGAAGGTATGGTTATTCCAGAGGTCTACAAGACTTACGGCATTATTTTATTCTATTCATCTTCAAACGATATTGGATACAATAATGTAAGTGCAACTTCTGGTGTTGACAAGTACTACACTGCAGTTCAGGAATCAACAAATTCCATTGTAGGAATCGACCTGTATTATGAAAGCAATAATAACAAGGTTCATCACAACAATGTCAACGTTACAGCTAAGGATCCATATCTTTATGGATTAGGTGTATTGGGTGCAGAAACCGGTAAGAGAGACCAAGTCTCTGCAAATAACAGCTTTACAGACAATGTCATTAATGTGAATGGAACTTATTATGCGGCAGGAATCATTGCAGGTTACAATTCCATAAACACTACAATGGCAAGAAACAAGATTCATTGTGAGTCAAATAACGTGTCCTATGGTGCAATACTTGAAGGTGCTGATGATACAAAGTTCTACAAGAACAATGTCACTTGCAATTCCAGAATCAATTACTTGGTTGAAGGATACGATGCTGATAACAGCAGAATCTATGACAATCATATAGATTACGGCGATAAGGCATTGATTGTAAGGGCTGTTGCATTGTACAATTCCAACAACAACAGGGTTACAAACAATAGCGTTCCTTCATTGAAGCCACTCATTCCTAGAATCGTAAAGGAAATCAATAGAATATGGAAATTGAAGTATCCAGACAGTCCAGTGACATTCACTGAAAATGATATAGTATATAACAGTGCAAACTCTCCTATGATAGTGAGAAAGGACGGCACTGACTATAATCTATTGGATCTTCTTGACTATGAGCCTACAAGTCACGCAGATGTGATCTCTCCAGAGAATCAGTTGTTTGATGATATTGGCGGTAAGAACAATACATTTGACAACAATGTTGTAAGGGATTCAGATGGTGGCTCAAGTGGCGGAAGAGGTTCCGGTTCTGGAGGAAGCAATTCAGGAAACGGTTCAAATTCTGGAGGCTCCAATTCTGGCAGCAATGGCAATGGAAACGGAAATGGAAACAATTCCGGTGGCTATTCCACTGTGGATGGAACAGGAATCAAGTCAAATTCAACAGTGATGGATGGAAACACAGTAGGTACTTCATCATCTGCTCCAGTAACTGAATCAGCTACTGCATACAACTTGAATGTTGATGAGGATCCTGCAGCTGCTCGTTCATTGTCATTAGGTGGAATGAATGCTCCTGTGCTTATAATATTGATATTGCTTATACTTGCATGTGCGGCAGAACTTATAAAACGTTCCAAAAGGGACATAAAATAATTTAACTAATTTTTAAGGCATTTTTGCCTTATTCTTTTTTTATTTTTTTAACTATTTTTAACCTATTTTTTCTAACTTTTTTCCTATTTTTTATAAATTATTGCAAAAATATGAAAAATTTTATAAACATGTTGTTACATAATATTATTATCAATTATAATTTATTTTTTATAAAATATATTTTAT